>JBKHBA010000137.1:0-6948 GCA_046542595.1 Bacteroidales bacterium
TTCTATTTACCGGCAGTACCCATATAAACAGGAATGCAAAGTTAATGTTTTTACATATACTTATGCAATAAGCCAGTACTTTAGGGATATGTTTTTCAGAACCTGAAATGCATACCGGAGAAGACACCAAAGGTGTAAGGGTTCCCGGACCCGAGGTCGCCTCCCGTATTAAGAAAATACCTCAGCTGTGGCTCAAGGTTAAGGGATAAGTTTTTACTTATATTATATTCCATGCTCACACCCAGGGAGCTTGACAGAAGCAGGTTTTCCACACCCTCCGTAGCTCCCAGTGCCATTTTGAAGCCTTCATCACTAATGGCCCAGGCCCTGTTAACTACAAGGAAATTATAGGACATGCCGCCAAGGATATTAAAATTCATTGTGCCGTCAACCAGTTTATACTTTAATATCAGCGGTACCTCAAGGAACTCGAAGTTCTGTCTCACACTGTTACCAAAGAGCGACAGGCCGGATTTTACCGGGTCAAAGTTATCCTGTGAATAAACCCCGTCTACCCTGTTGCCGGTTATATCACTCAGGTAGACATTATTATTGGTTGAGTTAACCGTCCCCGAGCTTGTACTGACACCGAAGACCGTGCCGCTTTTGGAGCTGGCATAAGGTTCAAAGCCTGTATACGAGTTAACACCCTGTACATCACGTCCAAGGGATGAATAATAGAGTCCTGTCTGCACGCTCAGCCTGCCACTCATACGGTAGCTGACACTAAAACCACCGCTGTAGGACAGTACGGCATTTTCATTATCGTTTATCTGGCTCAGTGCCTGGTTAGCTGTTTTCATATTGGAGGAAAGGTATGTTGGAGAAACCATAGCACCCACCTTCCAACGGTCATTAGCTTTAGTTTCCCCTGCCGGCTCAATATCAACCAGACCGGTACTGAACATTATCAAAGGTTCATTCTTTGCCTTTATCTCATCCGGGGCAGGATCGTAATTTCTCAGATCGTTGCCCGGCAGGTTTGCAGACTGTTCAAAATCCTTTATGGCAAACTGAAGGCCGTCAATTTTTTCTATATCATAATTATCCCCTGCCGGCACGGTGACTTTAGTAAGCACGGCCGCAACCTTTTCTTTCACATCCCCGCCATCCTCATCATCAGGGCTAATGTTCATATATGAGGGGTTGAATAATGGGGACCCGGTATTAAATGATGAGGCTATATCACCTTCTCCCTGACCATAGGGTGAACCGGTGACATAAAAGTACGCAAGCATACCCAGGGATACAAGCACTGCTATACCGGCAGCTATCCTGAAGAACAATGCTGCATTATTCTTTTTCTTCACCAGGGGTGCAATATTTTCCCATACTGATTCAGGGGGAAGCACCTCCGTATTTTTCAATCCGTCGCGGAATAAGATATCTATATTTGAATCACTCTTAACCATTCATTCTCTTCTTTATTCCCATGTGTATCTCAACCTTCTTCTGAAGTATTGCCCTTGCCCTTGAAAGGTTTGACTTGGATGTTCCCTCGGAAATCCTGAGCATCTCAGCTATCTCCTTATGTGAATATCCTTCCAGTGCATACAGGTTAAACACCATTTTATATTTAGGCGGCAGATCCATAATAAAACCCAGCAACTCATCGGCTTCCATCCCTGTCGACTCCGTTGTCTCCAGTTCGGGTAAGGTATCATTGGCAAAGCCGGGATCATCCACCTTATTAAGGTAATACCTGTTACGGTGTCTTTCCAGGGCCGTATTAACCACAATCCGCCTCATCCATCCTTCAAAAGAACCTTTGCTGTTGAAAGTATGCAGGCTGGTAAATATCTTTATGAAGCTTTCCTGCAGCACATCACTTGCCTCATCATAAGAGGTCGAATACTGAAGGCTTACTCCGTAAAGCTTAGCAGAGTATCTCCGGTAAAGCAACTCCTGGTCACGTTTATTACCTGCCAGGCAGCCCCTGAGTATTTTCCTTAGTTCCGGCAATTTATTTCCTTTTAGAAGATAAATATAGAAATAAATTATCAGAAAAGGCAAATGTTCCTGCTACACTTCCTCCAAATAAATAGATGATTATTGAGCTTATTAGGTTGCGTCTGGTATTTTTTACCTGCCGGTCCCGCTCTAAAGGTGTATCACCTGGTCATAAGCGGATACCGCAAACAGTGTCATCCTTGCCAGACTCAGGTTTTTTCATTAAAGGTGTATCACCTCGTCATAGGCAGCTGCCGCCGCCTCCATGACAGCCTCTGACATTGTGGGATGAGGATGTATGGATTTGATTATCTCATGTGCCGTAGTCTCCAGCTTCCTGGCCACCACTATTTCAGATATCATCTCCGTAACGCCTGCTCCTATCATATGCGCACCCAGCAGTTCACCGTATTTAGCATCGAAAACCAGTTTGACAAAACCCTCTTTGGCACCTTCAGCTGCCGCTTTACCGCTGGCAGTGAAAGGAAATTTGCCTGTTTTAATCTCATAGCCTTTCTCCTTTGCCGCATCCTCTGTCAGTCCGCACGACGCCACCTCGGGCGATGTGTAGGTACAGGCCGGTATATTATTATAATCGATGGGCTCCACCTCCATACCGGCTATCTTCTCCACTCAGGCAATAGCCTCAGCCGAGGCTACGTGTGCCAGGGCGGGACCATGAACTATATCGCCGATAGCATACAGCCCTTCCACATTTGTCCTGTAAAAATCATCAACTATCACCTTCCCTTTTTCGGTTTTAACACCTGCCTCTTCAAGTCCTATACCTTCAATATTGGTGGTCACACCCACGGCCGACAGCACTATGTCGGCTTCTATCTCCTGCTGTCCCTTCTTTGTTTTGACAGTGGCCATGCACTTTTTACCTGATGTGTCAACTGATTCAACAGCAGAGCCTGTCATCACTTTCATACCTGCCTTCTTGAATGAGCGTTCAAGCTGCCTGGACACTTCCTTATCCTCATTCGGAACCACAGCCGGCAGAAATTCCACCAGTGTAACCTCCGTACCTATGGAATTATAAAAATGGGCAAACTCACTGCCTATGGCTCCGGAGCCTATCACTATCATAGACTCCGGCTGCTTTCGCAGGGTCATAGCCTCACGGTAACCGATAATCTTTTTACCGTCCTGCTTCACTCCCGGCAGCTCTGCCGACCTGGCTCCGGTAGCCAGGATGATATGATCAGCCTTATAATCCTTTTTACTATCGCCATCCTCAACTTCCACTGTACCACCTTTTTTGATTCTGCCAAAACCCTTTATTACCTCTATCTTGTTCTTTTTGAACAGGTACTGCACGCCCTTGCTCATCCCTTCTGCCACGGAACGGCTCCTCTCAACCATCTTTTCAAGGTCAGGCATGGCCCCGCCCTTCGTTTCTATACCATAATCGGAGGCATGGCTTATAAGATCATACACCTTGGCACTCTTAAGAAGTGCTTTTGTGGGTATGCATCCCCAGTTAAGGCAAACGCCTCCCGGCTCTGCTTTTTCCACCACTGCCACTTTCATTTTCAACTGCGCAGCCCTTATTGCTGCCACGTACCCTCCCGGTCCGCTTCCTATAATAATAATATCGTAGTTCATTCGCTTAAACTTTTATAATTAATTGAATATATGCTAATTAAAAAACGAGAACAAATGCAGGCGTTAACTCCCAGTAAAAAAATAGTGAGCTCACTGCACTCGATTCGCACTTATATTCTTCAGCTCCTTTCGCAGGTATCATTCTCATTCATTATTAAATTCTTTCCTTGCTGTTCTGCCAGCCAGCCGCATTCTGCAGCTTAACAACAGAGATCATTTCAATCTCAGATGCTTTTCCCTATTGCTTCCAAAATTAATAATTCTGCTGATAATCCACAGCACCACCAGGGTGAATATAATGGTTGCACCTGTTGGGATATTCAGGTACCACGATGCTGACAGTCCGGCCGACATCCCCAGGAAACCTGCTATTACCGAGATTATTATCAGCTTCCCAAAATTCTTTGTATACAGCAGTGCTATATTGGGAGGTATGGTCAGCAGGGACAGCACAAGCACAACACCGGCTATCCTGATATTAAGTACAATAACAAGTGACACAAGCACGATAAGCAGGTATTTAAACAGGTCGACCCGCGTGGAGAAAGTCCTGGCATAACCCTCATCAAAAGCTATATACAGAATAAAGCGGTAATATCGTATAAAGAAGAAAAGCAGGATTACAGCCAGCACGGCCAGTGCCACCAGGTCAGAGCTGTTAATAGTGAGTATGCTGCCAAAGAGGTAACTCATAAGGTCGGGTGTATACCCTGGTGTGAGGTAGACAAAGATTATCCCCACAGCCATGCCGAAAGCCCAGAGGAAACCGATGGCAGAATCTTCGCTAACCCTCTGTTTTGCTGCAAGGTACTGTATCCCCAGGGCTGAAGCCACACCAAAGCATGCCGCACCAAGGACAGGGTTTATACCCATAAAGTAAGCTATGCCTATACCCCCAAAGCTGGAATGTGTTATCCCGCCCGAGAGGAAAACCATCTTTTTGGACACTATATATGAGCCGGCAATACCTGCCGTTATACTGCCGAATAGCACGGCAAGCATGCTGTTCATCAGAAAATCATATTCCACGAAGGCTGCAAACATAGCTTTAATGATTATGTGTTTCCAGTACTGTATGAGGTACATCACCATGTGCTATCAGCTGTATGGGACAACCATAGGATTTCAATTGTGCCGTGGTGATCCTGGCTGAATCATGAAAATGCAGCCTGCGGTTAACGCAGGCAAAGCTCTTGACAAAGGCAGATATTGTACCTACATCATGTGATACCATCATTATTGTTACCGTACGGTTAAGCTCTTTCAGCTTATCATAAAAGTCCTCCTCAAAGCTGCTGTCCACAAAATTACCCGGCTCATCCAGCAATAGCAGTCTGGGCGACCCTATCAGGGCCCTGCCCATATAAACCCTTTGCAGCTCGCCACCCGACAGCTCACTCAGCGAACTCCTACGCAGGTGATAGATGCTCAAATCATCCAGCACCTTATCAGCCAGATCGCGGTCACGACGCCCCATCCTCGCTTTCTTACCCTTCTGCATCATCAATCCCGACAACACCACATCCTTTACAGATACAGGAAAATTACAGTCGCCCTCCGGCATCTGCGGAAGGTAACCTATCTCCCGGGGTTTTATCTTTTCCCTGTTAAATATTATTTCACCTTTAACGGGCTTTATCAATCCCAGGATAAGCTTGATAAGAGTTGTTTTGCCTCCCCCGTTAGGACCTATAACCCCCATAAAATCGCCCTCCCTTATCTTAAGGTTCACATCCTCAAGCACAGGGTCGCCATTATAGGAGGCACTGACATTTTTAAGTTCAATCAATACTGACATATCCGTCTTATTTATTCATTCCTGCTATGCTTTCAGCTATTGACCTCACCGCGCTTACCCAGTCATACGCCAGCGGATCAATAATAATTGTTTCAGCAGCTATCTCATCAGCTATAAGGTCAGCATTCCTCTTATCAAATTCCCGCTGCACCAGTATAGTCTTTATATTTTTCTCCCTGCCTTTATCAATCAATCTTTTCAGGTCCGAGGGAGAAGGCTCCTTCCCTTCTGTCTCAACTGCTATCTGCTCAAGTCCGTAGTCCCTGGCAAGGTAGCTTAAAGAAGGATGGAATATCATAAATGATTTATTGGCGGTATTGTCAAGCAGGGATTCCAGGTATGCATCGGTGTCCATGATAACACTATCAAGCTGCTGGTGTTTTTTCCAATACTCATCTTTTCCTTCCGGGTCCTTCTCCGAAAGGAAGTCCCTTATATCCCGTGCGATTATCCTTGCCCTGAGGGGTGAGACCCAGAAATGCGGGTCTACACCGGTATCGTGTGTTATATCACCGTGCTTATGACTGTCTGCAGCTATCAGATCCTGTGTAGCAGCAAGCTTCAGCACTTCCACGCCGGGATTGACATTAATCATCCTGTCTATCCATGCCAGCTCAAAGCCCAGGTAAGTGTTTATTATCATCAGCTCTGAGTCTTTCAAATCCCTGATCACGGAAGGCGGTGGTTCATAGCTTGCCGGACTGGCACCGGGCGGCACAATAACATTGACCCTGTAATTATCGCCTGCAATAGCCTCTGTAAAAAACCTGAAAGGCTCTATGCTTACAGTTATTATCGCTTTTTCATCCCGTGAGTGGTCGCCGGACTGTCGGCCGCATCCCGCCAGGAGAATGATCAGAAGAAGGGGTGTAATAAATTTATTCACAAGCTTAAATTTTTATTTTACTGTAAATGAAGATAATAAAAATTCGCATAAGCCAAAAGATTCATGCCCTCCATGAGCTTTTTTAATCTTCTTCTTTTTCAGAATTTTTATTAAAATAGTATTCATCGCGTTCAGGGGATTGCCAGGGCTGAATGAATATTATTTTCATCAGTATATAACATACAAATTTAATATATAACAATACAATCACCCAAGTGTTGTAAATGATTATCGTATAAAGTAAATTTGAAGGGATAATAAACTACTCCTATGATAAAGATAAGCACTGCCGGGGAGATACTGGCATCCCTTCTTACCGGTGATTCATGTTGTATGGTATTCCTGCATAACACAAGAAACGAAGACACAGCACTTAAGATAATGAAAGAAGGCTACCGGTTTGAAGATCAGCTCAGTTATTCCTGCGACAGGGTAAACCCGGACGATACTGTTGAAATAAACTATTTCCTTGTTGAGAGAAAAGAATACGGCAAGTTTACCATTATTATTGAAATAGATAAAAAGCTGTTCAGGAAGTACAGTTCACTTGCAGATCACTCCGACATTCATTTTGAAGACATTATAAGCATTGCCCTGCCGGTGCTGGGCGATAATGACGAATATATATATACCCTGGCTCCACAGTATATAAAAGGATACCTCGATATTGCCAGCGGAAAATTTAAAAAGAACAGGATATTCA
>JBKHBA010000138.1:0-6913 GCA_046542595.1 Bacteroidales bacterium
TCACTTACCTGGCTTTCATCTCCCCTCCAGAATTTTCTTACTGAATCGCGATACTTCCCGTTCCATTCAGCCCATAACACCGGAAAATTACCAACCTGGTAGCCGCCCTCACCCAGGTCCCATGGTTCAGCAATAAGTTTAAGCTGGGAGATGGTGGGGTCCTGGTGGATAGTATCAAGGAAAGTAGACAGCTTGCCTACATCGTACAATCCGCGGGCAAGAGTTGAGGCAAGATCGAACCTGAAGCCATCCACCTGCATCTCATCAGCCCAGTACCTCAGACTGTCCATTACAATCTGAAGGGTGCGGCTGTTAAGCATATTGAGAGTGTTTCCGGTGCCTGTATAATCCTTATAGTACAGGGGTTTTTTGGGATCCATACGGTAATAATTAAGATTATCAATGCCACGGAAAGCAAGGCTGGGTCCCAGGTGATTGCCTTCGCCTGTATGGTTGTATACCACATCCAGTATTATCTCTATACCTTCACGGTGATAGGCTTTCACCATCTCCTTAAACTCGGTAACCTGTTCACCTGACATTCCGGATGCACTGTATTCAGCATGGGGAGCAAAAAAGCCGACAGAATTATAGCCCCAGTAATTGGACAGTCCCTTATCAAGCAAAAATTTGTTATGTACAAAATGATGTATCGGCATAAGCTCAATGGCTGTTACCCCCAGGTCCTTAAAATAGTTTATGACCCCGGGGTTTGCCAGGCCCCTGTAAGTACCTCTTTCATTCGCGGGGATATCAGGATGTGTTGCTGTAAAACCCTTTACATGCAGTTCATAAATAATCGATTTATGCATGGGTGTATCCGGCTTGCCTATACCTTCCCAGTCAAAAGCGGTATCTATAACCACAGACCTGTTCATCTCGCCTGCACTGTCATCAATATTCTTCTCAAGTATCTCTTTCTTTTTATCTCCCACCAGAGAATAATCGAACATGCTGTCTTTGACCTCAAGCCTTCCCTGTATTGCTTTGGCATAAGGATCTATTAACAACTTCTGGGAATTGAAACGGATGCCCTTTTTTGGCTGATACCTGCCATAGACCCTGTAGCCGTATAGCTGACCGGGCTTTATCCCCTTTACATAAGCATGCCAGACATAATCGGTCACTTCCTCAAAACTAATCTGCTCATACTCCTCATCATCTTCATCATTTTTAAACAGGCATAATTTGACGCCCGTTGCATTTTCCGTGTACAGGGCAAAATTTACTCCCTCTCCGTCATATGTGGCTCCCAGGGGATAGGGCTTGCCGGGTAATACTCTGCTATCGGAATCTTTCATCTCCATAAAATCTTTTTATCACTGTATAACATATGTAACAATTTAATACTGACAAAGTTCCGCCTTCTGCCGGATATCTGATCAGTCAGAATCTGAATGCCGGAAAATAACAAACTTATCTGTAAAGCAGTAATAAATATTATCAGGCTGCCTGCCGGGAACCTGAAACAATAAAACTAATTATTTGTTTATTAGGTCAAAATTAACTATAATCTGTAAAAAATATTATTTATAGCTGATTTTACTTTATAAGTATCTTCAGGGTACAAAAAAAAGATCGAAATTGTAAAATGTGAAATATTAGGAACACTAAAATCAGCCTGCAGGTATATTTGTTTTTAAGCTGTTCTTTTTTTAAGGCAGGTGTCCTGTCAGCGATGCCAGGTGCAAATATTCTGTTCTTTCTTTTTCCGGAGAATTTAATATCATTTTATCTATGGAGTATAAAAGAATTTTTCCTGTTTTCTCAGATGATAAAACCTGTGAATTTAATTTATGGGCCCCAAAAGCCAGGGACATTAAACTGGTGCTGACCGGTCAAAACAGGGAGATACCCATGACTGAAGGAAAACAGGGATACTGGAGCCTCAGAAGTGATGAGATCAGTCCGGGCAGCTTGTATAAGTATAAAATAGATAAAGGTGAAAGTTTCCCCGACCCTGCCTCACTGTCACAACCTGAATCCGTACATGGTCCCTCTGAAGTAATCAGGCTGGATGATTTTGAATGGTCAGACCAGCAATGGGTAAATATCCCTCCTGAGAAAATGATACAATATGAACTTCATACCGGCACCTTTACTGAAGCCGGCAATTTCGAAGGTATAATTTCCAGGCTCCCTTATTTAAAAGACCTGGGAATCAATACCATTGAGTTACTACCTGTTGCCCGCTTCAGCGGCAAAAGGAACTGGGGATATGATGGCGTATACCCTTTTGCGGTACATCATCATTATGGCGGAGCAAAAAAACTGATGCAGCTTGTGAATGAATGTCATAAGCAGGGTATTGCAGTTATCCTGGATGTGGTATACAACCATCTTGGCCCCGAAGGGAATTACACATCCATATATGGTCATTATTTTTCGGGGAAATATTCCACACCATGGGGAAAACCAATGAACTTTGACGGTCCGTACAGCGATGCTGTCAGAAATTTTGTAATCCAGAATGCGCTTATGTGGTGTCGTGATTTTCACGTAGATGGACTACGGCTTGATGCCATTCATGCCATTTATGATTTCGGTGCCAGGCATATCCTGAAGGAGCTGGCAGAAAATTTGGAATATTTAAGCCGGCAGATGAAAAAAAATCACTATTTGATTGCAGAATCCGACCTTAATGATGTACGCTATATCAGTTCCTTCGAAAAAGGAGGCTGCGGACTTGATGCACAGTGGTCAGACGATTTTCATCATGCCCTTCACAGTCTTGTTACAAAAGAGAATAAAGGATATTATATGGATTATGGCAAAGCATGGCATTTATCAAAAGCAATCAAAGACAGCTTTGTATATGATGGAAAATATTCCGGGTTCAGGAAAAAAACATATGGCAATTCCACAAAAGACAACCCGGCAAAACAGTTTGTCATATTCACCCAGAATCATGACCAGACAGGTAACAGGAAATCAGGGGAAAGGCTTATTTCCTTAAGCGGGTTTGAAACAGCCAAACTGGCTGCCGGAACAATGTTTGTTTCCCCTAATATTCCAATGCTTTTTATGGGAGAGGAATATGGTGAAACAAACCCGTTTTATTATTTCGTCAGCCACCTCGACCCGGGTCTTAATGAGCTGGTCAGAAAAGGCAGGCTGGAAGAATTTAAAGATCATTATAAAGGCAGTGAAGAAGCTCCCGACCCCTCGTCACCTGACACATTCATAAAGTCAAAGCTCTCCTGGAATACCAGCGAAGCATCATCCCGGGCTATGCTAGAATACTATAAAACTCTTATCAGCATTCGCAAAGACCACCCCGTGCTGAAAACAGCGGATAAGGATAAGATGGAGATCACTGAAAAAGACCTGCTGTTTACTCTCAGGCGATGGAAAGAGAAAGATCATATTCTCTGCTTTATGAACTACAGTGATAATGAACAAAGCATCACTGTCCCGGATAATACTTCAGGTCGCTTACACAAAATACTGGACTCGGCGGAAAGCCGGTTTAACGGCCCGGGACAAACATGCAGCAACACAGCAGATCAGGGTGAGCGTATAGGTATACCCGGCAAAACAATTATAATATATTCAAATAAAATATTATGAACGGTCAGCAAAGAGTTATCATAGAGAATGTTCAGCCTGTAATCAATTGCGGGGAGTTTCCTGTTAAACGCGTATTGAATGATACGATAAAGGTAGAAGCAGATATTTTCTGCGACAGCCATGATGTCGTTATTGCAGAACTCTCCTGGAAACACAGTAAGGATGATAGGAGCGAGACAAAAGAGATGCATTATGATATTAATGACAGATGGTATGGCCGTTTTAAACTGGGCAGAACAGGTACCTGGCACTTCTCAATACAGGCATGGGCGGATCAGTTCCGGACCTGGCACAGGGATATTAAAAAAAAGATAGATGCTTCATCAGATTATGAAGTTGATATACTTACCGGGGCAGAGATCATAAGATCAGTCCTGGAGGAATACCCTGGTATGGATCCTGAAGACAGAGCCTTCCTCAATGAGGCAGTTAATAATTTTTCATCCGGTAGCGGGCAGGCTAAGGATAAAATCAGCCTCATCCTTGACGGCAGCCTCTATGATATAATGGTGAAATACCCCGTAAAAAAACACATAAGCAGGATCGAAAAAGAGCCGGAGGTGGAAGTGGAAAGGCCCAGGGCCGGTTTCAGCAGCTGGTATGAGGTATTTCCCCGTTCGCTGGGATACGGTGATAAGCGCCACGGCAGCCTGGCTGACTGCATAGATTTTCTGCCATATATCTCTGAAATGGGCTTCGATGTTATGTACCTGCCCCCCATACATCCAGTAGGAAAGACAAACCGTAAAGGAAAAAATAACAGCACTGTCAGCGAGCCGGGAGACCCGGGATCACCCTGGGCCATCGGCAGTGAAGAAGGAGGGCACAAATCCATACATCCTGAACTGGGAAACCATGAAGACCTCAGGACCCTGGTAAAAAAAGCTGCGGATTACGGGATAGAGCTAGCCCTCGACATTGCCTTCCAGTGCTCCCCCGACCACCCCTGGGTAAAAGAACACCCTCAGTGGTTTATGGTAAGGCCTGACGGCAGCCTGCAATATGCTGAGAATCCGCCAAAAAAATATGAAGACATCTATCCGCTTAACTTTGAAACGGATGACTGGAAAGCCCTGTGGGAAGAACTGAAAAGTGTGTTTCTCCACTGGATAGACCAGGGGATAAAAATTTTCAGGGTGGATAATCCCCATACCAAATCATTACGCTTCTGGGGATGGGTGATAGAAGAGATAAAAAAAGAACATGATGATATCATTCTTCTGTCGGAAGCTTTTACACGACCGAAGTTAATGTACCAGCTGGCCAAGCAGGGTTTTTCGCAATCATATACTTATTTCACCTGGAGAAACACGAAATATGAAATAAGCACGTACTGCAAAGAATTGGTAAACACCGAAACACGTGAATTTTTCCGGCCCTGCTTCTGGCCAAACACACCCGATATACTTCCGGAATATCTCCAGGTAGCACCGCGTCCGGGCTTCATACAGAGGATAGCTCTTGCAGCTACCCTGAGTTCAAACTACGGTATCTACGGACCGGCATTCGAATTAATGGAAAATACACCGGTAGCCCCCGGGAAGGAGGAATACCTTAACTCGGAGAAATATGAAATAAAAAACTGGGATATACGCGATCCGCAGAGCCTTAAAAGTATTATTAAAAGGATCAATAAGATACGGCATGAGAACAGGGCTCTTCAGAACACCCACAGCCTGAAGTTTCATGATATTGATAATGAGGCACTGATATGCTACAGCAAAACATCTGATGACCTGGAAAATATTATACTTGTTGTGGTTAACCTTGACCCCCATCATACCCATTCCGGATGGATAAGCTTTCCTCCTGAAGAATTCCGGATGGATAAACATGTGCCCTTCCAGGTTCATGATCTGCTTAGCGGCTCATTTTTCATGTGGAGCGGTGAACATAATTACGTTGAGATAGATCCGGGAATCATGCCCCTGCATATCTTCAAGGTCAGGAGAAAGGTGCGTTCTGAGAAGGATTTTGATTATTTCATGTAAACAGAAAATGAAGATGAAGGATAATAACAAAAAAACATGGTATAAGGATGCTGTCATTTACCAGGCCCACGTAAGATCTTTCCTTGATAGTAACGGTGATGGCATTGGTGATTTCAGGGGCCTGATCAAAAAACTCGATTACCTGAAAAGCCTTGGTATAAATGCACTCTGGCTCCTGCCTTTCTACAGGTCGCCACTAAGAGACGGAGGATATGATATATCTGATTTTACACGCATCCATGATGATTACGGCACCATGGCTGATTTCAAACGTTTTATCCGCGAAGCACATAAAAGAGACCTGAGGGTGATCACTGAAATGGTACTTAATCACACCTCCATTGAACATAAATGGTTTGAAAGAGCACGCAATGCAAAGCCTGGAAGTGCTTACCGGGATTTTTACGTGTGGAATGACAATACAAACAAATACAGTGAGGCACGTATCATCTTCCAGGACTTTGAAATATCAAACTGGTCATGGGACCCGGTGGCAAAGGCCTACTACTGGCATCGTTTTTACTCTCATCAGCCAGATCTTAATTTCGATAACCCCGGCGTCCATAAAGCAATAATAAAGGTACTGGATTTCTGGTTCGATGCAGGGGTGGACGGACTCCGGCTCGATGCCGTACCCTATTTGTACCAGCGCGAAGGAACAAATTGTGAAAACCTTCCGGAAACCCATCAGTTCCTGAAAAAATTACGCTCACATATTGATGAAAGGTACGAAGACAAGATGCTCCTGGCCGAAGCCAACCAGTGGCCCGATGATGCATCCCGGTATTTCGGGGAAGGTGATGAATGCCATATGTCTTTCCATTTCCCGCTGATGCCACGCTTATATATGTCATTAAAAATGGAAGACCGCTTCCCCTTAATTGATATTCTGGATCAGACACCTGCCATACCTGAAAACTGCCAGTGGGCTATTTTCCTCAGGAACCATGATGAGCTAACCCTCGAGATGGTATCTGACGAGGAACGGGATTATATGTATAAATCCTTTACCCAGAACCCAATGCAGAAGATCAACCTGGGGATACGCAGAAGGCTTGCACCCCTGCTGGGAAACGACAGGAAGAATATAGAGCTGATGAATATCCTGCTCTTTTCTTTACCCGGCACTCCTATTGTCTATTATGGTGATGAAATAGGTATGGGCGATAATTATTACCTGGGCGACCGCGATGGGGTAAGGACACCCATGCAATGGTCTGCTGACAGAAATGCCGGTTTCTCATCCGCTGCCCCACCGCCGCTGTTCCTGCCCCTTCTCTTCACCCCTGCTTCCCCTTATGCCCGCCTTCATGTTGCCCCTTTTTCGCCCCCTCCCTCCTCCCTTCTTTTTT
>JBKHBA010000139.1:0-6891 GCA_046542595.1 Bacteroidales bacterium
CATATGAGCATAGAATGCTTCCGCGATTTACATATCACTAATGAGAAACAACTCCCCTTCCTTCGCTTTAATCTGGTATAACAGGGGACATTGCCCGGGAAGCAGAAAAAATGAGTTGTTTTATCGCGAATAGTTATTAAATATTTTGTTTCAGATATACCATTATCAGTACAGGATTATCATCTTCCTTCATAATACCAATGAGTTACAAAACAAAAAACGGAAGAACAAGATCAAAAATCTCTTTCTTCCGTTTCCGTACCCGGAGCCGGGGTCGAACCGGCACGGCCTCGCGGCCACTGGTGTTTGAGACCAGCGCGTCTACCAATTCCGCCATCCGGGCTAATGCACTTAAAGATACCTAATACTAAACAGCATCTGCATCCTTCCAGGCATCAACTTCTGATGCTAAATGTAATTTGCTCCCTTTGCATGCCGTACAGGCGCTTAAAAAAAGCTTTGCGAAAATAGGAAAAAAGATAATGCTCCGCAAGCAGGATCTTATTTGCATGGGAGATTTATTTCTCCCTTTATAATATTTCTGTTCACGGAATTATTGGCTGATAAATGCATTAGTTTATGGAGCTACTGTATTTTTTGATTATTTGCCGGACCCTGAGTTTCTCAATTGGCTTTGTAATATAATCATCAAAAACATCAGCGAATTTCAGCTTGTCGGATTCAAGGGCATAGGCTGTCTGGGCAATTATTGGCAGGTCAGGCCGGAATTCTTTTATCATTTTAGCCGCTGTGTGACCATCCATTTTCGGCATTTTTATATCCATAAAGATCAGGTTCACTGCGGCATCACTCCTGCACAGGTCAATTACTTCGTATCCATCCCTTGCATGCAATACATTAAAATTGTCTTCCTTTATCAACTTTTTCAGATACAGGAAATTGGCATATTCATCTTCGGCTATGATAACAGTGTCTTTCTTATTATTAACTTTTGAGACCGGCCTGACACTCTTCTCAGGCACTTCTTCCGTTTTATCAGAAACTTTTTTCACTACAGGTAAAGAAACAGTAACTGTTGTTCCCTTATTGACCTTTGACTCCAGGTTTACCGAACCGCCAAGTAATTCTGTATAGGCCCTGACAAGTGAAAGTCCAAGTCCGTTACCCCCGTATTTCCGGCGGGAATCCGTATCACTCTGGCGGAAGGGTTCAAAAATAACTTTTTGTGTTTCCGGGGCTATGCCAATACCGGTATCTGAAATAGAGAAATACAGTTTTTCATCCCTGATATCAGTAATAATCTTAACTGATCCTTCGGGTGTAAACTTAACAGCATTATCCATTAAATGAATTAGTATTGCCCGTAACTTTTCCCTGTCTGTTTCAATGTTAAATTTCTCCTGTGCAATTTTTTGGTGAACCCTTAATTCAAGTTTTTTGTTTTTCGCCTTTTCGGTCGTTGTACCCGTTAGTTCAGTGATTAAACCAACAAGGTCAAATTCAGTTTTGCTTATCTCTGTCTGCCCTGACTGCACCTGGGATATTTCAATAATATCCTTTATAACACCGGTCAGCTTATCACTACCGTTTTGTATCTGATCTGCATAGATTTTATGTTCCTCTTCCGTCAGCTCAGGATCGGTCATTAGTTGTGAAAAGCCGACTATTGCATTCAGCGGTGTCCGGATCTCATGCGATATATTCTGAAGGAAATTTGATTTAAGCCTGTCGCTTTCTTCTGCTCTGTCCCGTGCTTCAATCAGCTCTTCCCTGATCATGATTTTTTGTAAAACAAGACCGGCCTGGTTGACGAATGTTTCAATGAAAGCAGCATCATCCAGGATATTATCATTCTTACTTCGTGAAAAGAAATGGATGGCCGCAAATAAACTGTCATCTTTGTTGATGCCAATTGTATATATCTTGTTTATGCCTGTAAGTTTATTAATGGTTCTTGCTGCAGCTTTAGGAAATTCAGTTGCTGAAAAATCAGCCAGTCCGCCTTCAAATTCAACCAGCTTTCCTGATTTGAAATAATTATAATGCAAAGAGGTAAGATTATAATTCTTTCCAACAGGGTTGAAACCTGAAATTTTCATGATCCTGTCCAAAAGCTGGCTGTCAAGTCCGGATACCGACTCCAGTTTAGATAGATTCTTCGCCTCGTTAATCGAGATACAAAGAATTATTGTGCCGGGGAACTGTTCCTGCAAACTGCTGCTTATATAGTTATAGATGTCTTCCAGCTTTTGCTTCTTTAAAATTTCCAGGACCATTTCATTTAAAAGGGATATTTTTTTCTCACTTATCTCCGCTTTCTCTTTTGCCCTGGTCAATTGTTCATGCCATAGCTTTTTCTGTAATTCTGCTGTTTTTTTGCGTACCTGGTTCTTCAGCACGCTTATGTTTGTTAATATCAGCAAGGAAACAAGGAGAAAGAGTCCCGCCAGCAGGAGAAATAGTTTAATATTCCTTTCAAAAAAACCTTTTTCGGGGGTACTGTCAATACCTACCCCGCTGTTGTAATATAGTTTCCGGAAGGAGACATCAGGTTTATCCTCAAAGATCCTTATATAATCAGCAATTATGCCTTTATGGAGCCCGTTTTCGTCAACAAAATCTCCTACCCCCCATGATGGGTTAGGGGCATATCTTATATTTTCCGAATGTTCTTTTAACCACGCAATTTCATGATCAGTTAACAGTGAATCTTCTGGATTCATTTGCACTGCTGAGCCGGCTGACAGGAAAGGATTTAAAAGCAGTATCAGTATAAGCAGAAGAAAAAATCTCATTCAGGAATATTTTTGTACTGTTGACCTTACATGATAAGACGAATTATACGTATAAAAAGTTGTAAAGTTGCAGAAAGAGACCATTGACTTGTTTCTAAGTCAGCGGTATAAACTGTTTTTCTTTCATTTTTCATTTCGCCGTTCTTTTCTTTTTAATAGCTTTATAGAAAAATCCATTAGGAAGTATTCTAATCCATATAGTATGAAAAATTTTAAAGGAATTATCATTATTGTATTGTCGGTGTTGCTGACGGCAACCGCATCAGTACAGGCGCAAAAACAGCTTTATTCAAGCCTGCAGGAGGCGCTCTCCTCTGCCGGACAGCTAAGTACGGGCGGTGCTCCTTCAAATATAACATGGATTGAGGGAGGCGATAGGTTTTCTTTTACCCGTAACTCGGAGAATGCACAGGAGATATGGATACGAACGGTGAAAGCAGGTGAAGAAGAGATGGTTTTTACCAGTGAAGACCTAAAATTTCCAGGCACCGAAAAGCCCTTCCGGTACGTGTCATTTGCATGGACCACCGATTACAGCCATATACTGTTCCAGTGTAATTTCAATCCTATCTGGAGGTATTCGGGCAACTCTGACTATTATGTCTATTCCCTTGAAGACAAGAGCCTGGAGCTGATAGTTGAACAGGCTTTCAGCGCTGAGATCTCGCCTGACGGGAAGAAGCTGGGTTATGGCAGGGATGGTGATCTTTACGGCTTTGTCTTTGAAACCGGTGAACATATCAGGTTCACAAGCGATGCCCGTGAACAGGTTTATAACGGCCGTTTCGGCTGGGCCCAGGAGGAGGAAGTCGGGCTTGTGCAGGGCTGGTCATGGTCGGGCGACAGCAGGCATATAGCTTACTGGCAATCAGATGAAACAGAGGTGCCGGTATATAAGCTTACCGATTTTTCCGGTCACCACCCGGAATATATGGAGGTGCCGTATCCCAAGGTGGGAGATAACCCGCCGCAGGTTAAGATAGGGGTGATCGATACGGAGGATAACACAAAAAGGTGGCTTGATACCGATCTCAGGGGAGGTTATATACCCCGTATCTACTGGACATCAAAACCCAATACCCTGGCTGTAATGTGGATGAACCGCATACAGAGCCATATGACCATCCGGTTTTATGATGTTAACAGTGGCAGCAGTGAGCTGGTGATGGAAGAGGAATCAGATGCATGGATCGATATTTTTGATTTCTTTGCCGGCAACCTGCACCTCGTTTATTTCCCGGAAGACCTGCAGGAGTTTTTCTGGATATCCGAACGCGACGGCTGGGCCCATATTTACCGTTACGATTACAGCGGAAATATTATTAACCAGGTAACGGAGGGTGAGTGGGAGGTCAAAGGCATTGAGGCCATAGATACAAAAAGGAAGAAACTGTATTATGTGTCGACTGAGATTGCGCCTACCGAGCAAAATCTCTATAGTATAAGATTTAACGGAAAAACCAAGAAGAGGATAACAGAGGGTGAAGGGCAACATAGTGTTAATGTGTCTGACAGGGCCCATTATTATATTGATTCTTATTCAAATGTGAATAAGCCCGCAGAGGTAGCACTGAAAGATATGAAAGGAAAGGTTATAGAGAAATTTTCGGATGACAGCAGGGTGCTTTCTTACCTCGACTCCCACGTGTATGCCCCGAAGGAGATGTTCAGCTTTACCACATCCGATGGTCAGAAGCTGGACGGCTATTTAATAAAGCCTGTTGACTTTGATGAAAATAAAAAATATCCCCTGGTGCTTGATATTTACGGCGGACCCGGATCACAGGGTGTGTACAATACCTTTGGCACCAACGGCTGGCACCAGTGGCTGGCACAGCGGGGATTCGTTATTGCATCAGTTAATAACAGGGGTAATGGCGGTTACGGCTACGAGTTTGAAAAGGTCGTTCACAGGCAGCTGGGCAGGTGGGAGTCGCATGATTTTGTTGAGACAGCCCGGTACCTGGCCACCATGCCCTGGGTTGACGGTGATAATATGGCCATACGCGGTCACAGCTACGGCGGATATACATCCAGCTATACCATGCTGACACACCCTGGTGTTTTTAAGGTGTCCATTACCGCCGCCCCGGTAACCGACCACCTGTATTATGACTGTATACTTACGGAGAGGTATATGGGACTGATGGATGATAATGCGGAAGGGTATAAACAGAGTGCGGTAATAACACATGCGGCAAACCTTCAGGGATACCTGCTGCTGGCCCATTCACTGATGGATGAGAATGTACACCCCCAGCATACCTTCCAGCTGGTCAATGCCTTTAATATGGCGGGAAAGGATTTTGATCTTAAGATATACCCGCCGGGGGCACACGGACTGGCAACCGATATGACAACCTATATGCTGCTGATGCAGCAGTATACGGATTACCTGGAGAGGCATCTGAAGGAATTGTAAACAGGCAGCCGGAAAGAGTTCAGGTTACCAGAATCCTGAAAAAATATTCATAAAAAAATCCCGCTCAAAGGCGGGATTTTGATTAAAGGTGATAAAATGTATCAGTTCAGTTAAGCAAGCTTTACGTTTACTGCATTTAATCCTTTTTTACCTTCTTTTAATTCGAAAGTCACTTCATCATCTTCACGGATATTATCCAATAACCCTGAAGAGTGTACAAAATATTCCTCTGAGGAATCTGCGTCTTTAATAAATCCGAATCCCTTGGACTCGTTGAAAAATTTTACTGTTCCTTTGTTCATAATGTGTATTTGTTTAATGGGTGCAAGATAAGCATAATTTTTGTATTCTCTTAATAAACACCTATAAAGAGAGTAATGTTTCCTTTATTTTGTTATAAATGCTGTCAGTATCGAAGCCGCATTCCTTTTTCAGCTCTATCAGTGTTCCCTGCTCAATGAAGTAATCAGGTATGCCAAGCCTGCTAACAGGGACATTATAGTTATTATCGGCCATAAACTCAAGTATGGCTGATCCGAAACCACCTTTTATCATCCCGTCTTCCACTGTGATAATAGCCTTATGTTTTTTCAGTACCTCATGTAGCATTTCTTCATCCAGGGGCTGCACAAAGCGCATATCATAATGGCTGACCTTAATATCTTCCTCTGCCAGCCTTTTAACGGCACGCAGTGCGCTGTTACCTGGATAGCCTATAGTCAGTACAGCCACTTTTTCTCCTTCGGCCATTTGCCTGGCCTTACCTACGGGTATCTCTTCGAATGGCTTATGCCAGTCTGCAAACAGTCCCACCCCACGCGGGTAACGTATACTGAAGGGACCCCTGTTTTTTTCCAGCTGTGAGCTGTACATAAGGTTGCGCAGCTCTATTTCATCCATCGGTGCTGACACCACCATGTTGGGCAGTGTACGCATATATGACAGGTCAAAGAAGCCGTGGTGTGTGGCCCCGTCGGCACCTACCAGTCCGCCCCTGTCGAGACAGAAAACCACATGCAACTTCTGCAGTGCCACATCATGTATTACCTGGTCATAGGCTCTTTGCATAAATGTGGAATATATATTGCAGAAGGGTATCATCCCTTCAGCAGCCATACCTGCTGAAAAGGTAACGGCATGCTGTTCTGCTATGCCCACATCATATGCCCTGTCCGGCATCTCTTCCATCATGATATTAAGTGAACAGCCTGTAGGCATGGCCGGTGTAACAGCCACGATCTTATCATTCTGTCTGGCCAGTTCAAGAACGGTGTGTCCGAACACATCCTGAAAGCGCGGCGGCTTTTTGCTGTCGTCAGATGCTGTTATCTCACCCGTTACCCTGTCAAAGAGTCCGGGTGCATGGAATTTTGTCTGGTTAAGTTCAGCCTGGAGGAAGCCCTTGCCTTTTTTTGTTATGCAGTGCAGAAGCTTGGGCCCCGGTATCCTTTTCATGTCTTCAAGCACCCTGGCCAGGTGCATTACATCATGACCGTCCACCGGCCCGAAATACCTGAAGTTCATGGCTTCAAACAGGTTTGAATGTTTCAGTATAGTGCTCTTTATGCCTGTCTCCAGCTTGCTGGCCAGCGACTGTGCATTGGGTCCAAGCTTACTTATCATACCCAGGATATTCCATACTTCATCCTTGAACTTGTTATATGTCTTGCTGGTTGTGACATCAAGCAGGTATTCCTTAAGAGCTCCCACATT
>JBKHBA010000140.1:0-6877 GCA_046542595.1 Bacteroidales bacterium
AACTCATTGGCAAAGGGATCCTGCAGCCGTGTATAAAACAGCTCTGCAAGTATACTCGTATAGGTATTTGCTATCTGGCCGTTAAAAGCAAGGGATGCAAGCAATGAATGGCTTGTCTCCTGACTGAGTCCGGGGTCATTGCGGTGAATCACCTTCCTTGAGCCGGAGCTCTCTATATGAAGGTCCTCATCAAATATCTGCGGTGCCCTGTAGCCCTGGGAATAGCTCATCCTGGCCTTGAGGGCCTCCGTCAGTTCATACATTATGTTTATACGCGGACTGAACACGGAACCTGTGGTGGCATCGCTGCCCTCATTTGCAAAATCCCTTACAGAGTAATAATCATATCTTCCTCCCAGTGCAATACTGGTCCGGTTAAGCTCAAGATCATACTGTATGAATGCCCCGGTAGTTACAGATGCCTGGTCTGCCACCACTATATTGTCTGTATGAGGCACTTCCACTATGCTACCGTCAGATATAACAGCATTATCATAATCCGGATAACCCAGCTTTTGATCATTTAGAAATCCTCCGGTATTCTCAATGCCGGCAATAAGTGTATAATTATCAAAGAAGGATTTATACTGTGCCCCAATATTATATGTATGGTCTGTTGACCGTCCATAATCGCTCAGTGAACGGCCGGCACCATAGTAGGAGTCGCGTTCAACATACTGTCCGGATGCATAGACAGACATCAGGTCTGTCTCCCTGAAGAACTTATCAAAGTTAATGGATCCTGTTTTCAGGTCATGCTTAACAGCCTCTGCTATATCCCTCTCATGTAAGGGATAATCCTGCCTGTTACCTCCATCACGTTCTTCCGAGATGGTAAAAAATTCTATTGACAGCTTATCACGCTGACCAAAACGGTGAAACAACCTTGTTCCCAGGTTAAGATTCTTTATAGGGGTAAGCTCGGAGAAGCTGTCATCGTTGGCATCAAACATAGCACGGTTGCGGGTAAAGCCGAATAATGAGATCCCGGACTTATTATTATCAGATGCCACGGAGGTATTAAAGGTAGCCTGTATATCAGGGGCGGCTCCGCCGGTCCCTTTGAGTCCCGCCCCTATAAGGCCGTAATTGAGTCCTACCTCATAGCTGTCGCCAAGAGGATCCTTAAGAATAACATTAACAGTACCTGCAATAGCATTACTGCCATAAAGAGCCGATCCGCCACCACGCACCACCTCCACTTTCTCAATCATATTGGCAGGTATCAGTTCCAGTCCGTACACACCGGCCAGACCGCTGAATACGGGACGACTGTTAAGCAGTATCTGGGAGTACGGTCCCTCCAGGCCATTCATCCTGACCTGTGAGAAACCACAGTTCTGGCAGTTATTCTCAAGTCTCAGTCCGGGTAAAAAATTAAGTGCCTGACCCAGGGTAACAGACTGTGAGTTGTTTAAAATTTTAGGCGACAGGGTATTAACGATAACAGGTGCATCATTACGCTTTTGTTCACTGCGGTTAGCCGTCACAACCACTTCCTCAAGGTTAAGCACATCGGGCTCCAGGTTAAAATTAATGACAGCCTGCTTGCTTTCCTCCGCCAGGTAGATCTTTGTCATGGGTTTATAGCCCATGGTGCTCACCTCTATTGCCACCTCTCCCGGGGGAATATCATCTATGCTGTAATGGCCCGCTTCATCTGTTATAACACCTATGGTTGTTCCTTTGATAATAACCGAGGCAAAAGGCACGCCTTCGCCTTCTGAGATTACCTGTCCTGACACATTGCTGCCTGAATTATTACTGTTTTGTGAAAATGATGATTGTGAAAATATTAACACTGTTGCAAACAGGGTAAAAAATATCTTTCTCATTGTCGTCTTTAGTAAGAGTATGGATTTAT
The DNA here is from genome assembly GCA_046542595.1 of Bacteroidales bacterium. Taxonomy (GTDB): domain Bacteria; phylum Bacteroidota; class Bacteroidia; order Bacteroidales; family VadinHA17; genus UBA9300. The sequence goes on from JBKHBA010000140.1 coordinate 1,865, forward strand.
AATTTCTTTCACCGGCATTTACCAGCCGGCAGGAATTTATGCTGGCATGATGTACTGCATAAACTCCGGTAGCAGTAAAAGAATTATAAAAAAGGTGGAGCCCTGCCATAATTAGTATGGAGGCAGGTGGCCGGATATAATGAAGCATTAATATTAAAACGGCGTTTTTCACTGCCATAGATCAGCAGGGATAAGACCGAAAAGAAAACAAGAAAGAGAAACTGGATGTTATCCAGGAACATTATCTGCTCCCATGTATGCTGATGTCTTTTTACAGGCTCGGTGTCCACACCCTTATCAAAAGGATGGGCATGTGTAACCACATTGCCGGAATCAAGCACATGAGTATGCAGGAAAACGACCTTATTAAATACCTGGCCTGCAAATATGATAAGCAGCAGGATGACTACTGCCCTTATTACATGTTGCATATGTCGCGATCTTCTCCCCATATGGAAATTATTTCCGTGTGCAAATATAATAAAAATGATTTAAGGCTTTAGCCTGTGTATACATATTAAAGGGCATATACATTGAACAGCTAAGGCAGGAATACGGATACTGTTGCTTAAAACATCTTCTTTAATCCGGGCAAATACAAGATTGCCATCAATATTAAGCCTTATTAATCCATGATTTTTTGTACTTTTGGCTATTCATTGGTTTCAAGGGACCGGCAATAAGATATCTGCCGGTCCGGAATTAAAAGGGAATGCCGTGGCCTGCCTCTATTACCTTAAAGCAGGGAGTCGGCAACAGTTCCCGCTGCTGTGAGTCCCGTTAAGGTTGACGGCATGATGCCACTCTGAAAAAAGGGGAAGGCGCCGTAAAACAGGGATAAGTCAGAAGACCTGCCGGTGAATACTACAGCATGGCAGCCTGCGGTGAACAGGTCAGGGATATCATCGTTTGCTGCTTATGACAGGATAAAGATTGATGAAACGCAAATGATGACCGGCTGATGGATCCACGTATAATAAGATCATTACCCCTCTTACTGCTTATGCTGGCTGCTGCCCTGCCCGTGCATCCGCAGTATATACACAGGGTGCTTGAGTACCTGCCTGCACCCGGACAGCATATCAATACTGCCACCGGCTCCCCGCATGCTGCCAGCACTGTCTGCGGTGATACCGGCGGGATGGTTAACCTGGGTGCTTTTGGCGGTTACCTGGTGTTCCGTTTTGAGGAGCCGGTGTATAATGATCCGGATAATCCCTATGGTGTCGACTTCACCATCTTTGGCAATCCCCTCAGCGAGTGGTCGGAGCCGGGCATAGTGTCAGTGATGAAGGATGAGAACGGTAACGGTCTGCCCGACGACAGCTGGTACGAGCTTGCCGGCAGCGACCATCATTTCTCATCAACCGTCAGTGCTTACAGGGTGACATATGAGAATCCGGGTCAGCCCGGAGCAGCAGATGTACCCTGGTATGACAACCTTAACAATACGGGATATATATACGCCAACAGCTATTACAAGCAGCCATATTACCCCTCAGCCGATTCATTCCCCTCCGTGGATCGCGACAGCTACACACTTGGCGGCACCATGATAAAAGCTGTCACAGACAGCGATGACACAGCCGGATATCGATCCTGCCCGCGGGCTTTTGGCTATGCCGATAACCGTCCGCGGGGCGAACCGCCATGGGATATACCGGATAATCCCTATACCCGGGAGGTGGAGAATTCAGGTGGCGATGCCTTTGATATATCATGGGCCAGGGATGAAGAGGGCAGCTATGTAGAGCTGGACACTGTGCATTTTATCAGGGTCCATAATGCCGTGATGGCCGGTGCCGGTGCCCTGGGCGAGCTGTCAACAGAGATAACAGGGGCCGTTGATGTATCGCCTGCCGCCGGCATAAGGGGTCTTACGGATATGATAGTTATAAAAGACCTGCCACCATCTGTCGACAGCTCAGCCTGCCAGCTGGAAGTTTTTGTTTTTCATAAGGGGCGTCCTGTTACTGACAGGACCCTTGTCTGGACATGCAGCATGCAGGATGCGGAGGTGGATGAGGATAATATACTGAGGGTAAGCAGCGCCGGGGAGATAAGCATAACAGCCTCGCTGGCCGGTAACCCGGACATCACAGCCACGGCCCACACCGTAATAAGCACTGCTGCCGTAGCGCTGCCGGCGGTATATGAAGCTGATGAGATAAGCCTTTATCCTAACCCGGCAGGGGAGTGGATACGTATCAGGGGGGTACAGGATGCCGCTATCAGGATATTCAGCACGGGCGGACGGCTGCTGGCTGAAAAAGAAGATTACAGTGGCGGTGATATAAGCACCGCCATGCTGCCTGCCGGCATCTATATAGTGAGGATAGAGAGCGGGACCACCATTATCAACAGGAAGCTAATAAAAAAGTAATATGCAAAGAAGCATAATAATAGCATTGATATTATCCTGCCTTGCCGGCACAGCAATGTCTCAGGGCATACAGGACTCCGTCTTTGCCGTACCTCCTGTCACCATAATACCCGGTAATATCTTCAGCACAGACAGGGCAGGGATGAAAGAGACAGAGATTGATTCCCTTATCTTACTCGAAAAGATAAACACCTCGCTGTCGGACCTCCTGTCTGAGAGCAGCACTGTCTTTATCAAGAATCACGGTCGCGGCGCTCTGGCCACAGCCTCCTTCAGGGGCACGGCCCCCTCGCATACACAGGTAAGCTGGAACGGTATTAACATAAACACGCCCATGGCAGGCATGGTTGATTTTTCCCTTATACCGGTCTATATTATTGACAATATGAGCCTCAGTCACGGGGCGGCATCTGTTGAGGACCGCAGCGGGGGACTGGGAGGTTCGGTCAATATCACCAACAGCGCCGACTGGTCAAACAGTTTCTCGGGCAGGTATATACAGGGTATAGGCAGCTACAGCAGCTTTGACGAGTACCTGCAGCTGAGCGCAGGCAACAGCAGGATACAATGGGGCGGCCGGGCTTACCATAACTATTCAGAAAACGACTACACCTTTATAAACAGGGGTATAGGCAATACAGACCCTGTGACAGGCAATATCACTCACCCCACCGACACCAATAAGAATGCTGACTACAGGAAGTACGGCATGATGCAGGAACTGTACCTGCGGGCCGGCAGTCGCGATTTCCTGTCAGCCAGGTGGTGGGGACAGACAGCTTACCGTACAATACCGGGTGCAACAAGCTATGAGGGTCCGGATAACTCCAACCTTAACAGGCAGCGGGATACCGACCACAGGTTTTCGGCCGACTGGAAGCATTTCGGCGACAGCAGCACACTGGAGCTGCGCACAGGCTTATCCTTCAAGCAGCTTGACTATATACTGAAAAATATTGTTTACGGCAGGGGCATGATACCGGTTATCTATTCAGAGAGCAGGCAGAGCTCGTTTATGAATAAAGCCACCTATACACGCAACCTGGCAATGGGCTTTTCTATGAAGGCAAGCCTTGATGCCAATATCTACAGGGTCAGTACAGCCGATACGGTGCAGAAGACGGGCTATGACAGGCAGAGGACGGAGCTGTCAGCCTTCCTGTCGATGCAGAAGCAGGCTGCGGGCCGACTGAACCTGAGGCTTATGCTGAGGCAGGACCTTGTGGATAACGAGTATATACCGCTTATCCCCTACCTGGGCTTTGACCTGCTGCTTGCCGGAGAGGACGGGCTGGTGCTGAAAGGCAATATAGCCGGCAACTACCACCTTCCCTCGCTCAACGACCTCTACTGGGTGCCCGGTGGCAATCCGGACCTGCTGCCGGAGGAGGGCTACAGCATGGAGCTGGGACTGGAGGGACACCGGCGTTTCGGTGATCACAGCGTGGAGGGTGAGCTGACTGCCTACCGTACGGATACGGATAACTGGATACTGTGGATACCAGGCTATAAAGGGTACTGGGAACCACGTAATATAAGCAGGGTGCTGTCGCAGGGCCTGGAGCTGAGCGCAGGCATGAAAGGAGAGCTGGGCAGTATGGGCTACAGCCTGTCCGGCACATATGCCTGGACCAGCTCTGTTAATTATGGAGACAGGGATATATGGGGTGAGGAGGCATACGGCAAGCAGCTGGTATATATACCGCTGCACTCTGGTAATATTATGATCAGGCTTATGTACCGTCATTACACCTTGGGATGGCAGCATAACTCCTACAGCGAGAGGTACACCACCTCCAGCAATGATGTGAGTCGCCGCGACCGCCTGTATCCCTATTTTATGAATAACATGACCCTGGGCAGGGAGATGGAGCTCAAAAATATAAGCCTCTCGGCAGAGTTGAAGGTGCATAACCTTTTTAACGAGACATATCACTCTGTGCTGTACAGGCCCATGCCCGGACGCAACTATATGCTACTGCTGATGGTTAAATTTTAGGAGGATAAGAAAAGTGAAAACACTGGTAAAACTCACGGAACCATTCAGACGAATGAAAAATGAAAGAAAAAGAGAGATGAAAGATGAAAGAACAAGAGGATGAATAAGAAAACGACATATATACTATTGATAATACTCCTTGCCCTCAGCTCATGCATGAAGGACGATGAGCTGTGGTACAGGGATAAGCAAAATATCAGCGGGTCATCACAAGGGCTGTTTATTGTCAACGAGGGCAACTTTATGTATAATAATGCCTCCCTGTCATATTACGACACCGAAAGCCGCGAGGTCTATAATGATATCTTCTTCAATACCAATGGCCTGGCCCTGGGTGATGTGGCCAGCTCTATGACCATCATTGACAGCCTTGCCTGGATAGTGCTTAATAACAGCGGCAAGATAAACATAATGAATACCTCCACCTTTGAGTATGCCGGTAAGGTAACGGGACTCACCTCGCCCCGGCATATACATTTTATAAGCGACAGCAAGGCATATGTCAGCGACCTGTATGCACAGGCTGTCACTATCATCGATCCACGCAGCAGGGAGATAAGCGGTTATATTGATGTAAGCAATAATGCCAGTCCCTACGGTCAACACCCCACGGAGCAGATGGTCAGCTACG
>JBKHBA010000141.1:0-6840 GCA_046542595.1 Bacteroidales bacterium
AAAATTCATCGGGAGTTACTGAATGTGAAGAAATTTTTAGTTTCTTCATTTTCAGTAAACTAAAAATTTTAAACAGATGAAAAAAGTTGGAATTTTCTACGGCCCTGAGGGCGGAAATACAGAGAGTACGGCAAAAAAGATAGGCCGCCTGCTGGGGCAGGAAAACCATGAACTGATATCAATGAAAAATGCAAGTGCCGGTGATATTGAGAAGTTTGACAATATTATTTTTGGCGTTGCCACTATAGGGCAGGAGACCTGGGATGCGGAACCGGTTGAGAGCGGATGGTTCCGTTTTAAGACTGAACTGGAAAAAGCAGACCTGCAGGGCAGGAAGATAGCCATTTTTGGTCTTGGCGACCATGTAAGATGGCCCTCTCAATTCGTGGATTCAATGGGTGAGCTGTACAGGTTACTGAAAAAAAGCGGAACAGATACTATAGGAAAGGTCAGTGCCGCTGATTATACTTTTGAAGAGTCGACTGCCCTTTTGGGCGATTTGTTTGCCGGGTTGCCCGTGGACGAAGACTTTGAACCGGAACTGACAGACAGAAGGCTTGAAGCATGGGTTGCGCAGCTGAAGAAGGAGTTTGACAGCTGATAAAGATTATGACTTACACAGAATGGCCTGTAAGTGGAATATTTGCGTGGCAGACATGCGTAATTGTTTAAACCGGGAATAACGAGATAAGAGAATTTTTTAAATCTATCTAACTAATAAATAAATAATATGAGTGATATTAAGAACCTGGAACCCCGTAGTCTCTGGGGTTATTTTTCAGAAATATGCCAGATACCGCATCCTTCAAAGAAGGAACAGAAGATGGTTGAATATGTAAAGAAATTCGGAGAAAGTAATAAGCTGGAAACACTGGTTGATGATTCAGGTAATGTGGTGATAAAAAAGCCTGCCACTCCTGGCTTCGAAGACAGAAAAACGGTTGTCCTGCAATCGCATCTCGACATGGTACCCCAGAAAAACAGTGATAAGGACCATGACTTTGAAAAAGACCCCATTGAGGCTAAGGTTGATGGTGAATGGGTTACGGCCAACGGAACCACACTGGGTGCTGATAATGGCATAGGCATTGCAGCCGCTATGGCCGTACTGTCTGCTGATGATCTTAAGCACGGACCCGTAGAGGCACTGTTTACCGTTGATGAAGAAACGGGCATGACCGGTGCTTTTAATCTTAAGCCCGGTTACCTCGATGCCGAGATACTTATTAATATGGACTCGGAAGATGAGGGTGAGCTGTATGTCGGTTGTGCCGGTGGTATAGAGATTACGGCTAAAAAAGAATATAAGGAAGAGCCGGTGCCGGAAGGCGTGAAGGCTTACAGTATTGATGCTACAGGCATGAAGGGCGGACACTCAGGTATCGATATACCACTGGGCAGGGCTAATGCCAACCAGGTGATGGCCCGCTTCCTTCTGCAGGCAGAGGCCGAGCTGGATATTAAGGTGGCTGAAACAAAGGGAGGTGATCTCAGGAACGCCATACCGAGAGAGGCTCATGCTATTATAGTGGTTGAGGATAGCAAGGCGGCAGATTTTGAAAGCCTTGTTAAAGAATATGACGGTATTATGAAAGATGAATACGGCGACAATGAGCCTGAGATATCATTTACCTGTAAGGAAACAGATAAGCCTTCAGGACTGCTGCCACAGGATGAGCAGTATGGTTTGCTAAGGGCTGTATTCTCATGTCCCAATGGTGTGCAACGCATGAGCACTTCCATGGAAGGCCTTGTGGAAACATCAAATAACCTGGCCGTAGTGAATATAGGTGATGGTTTTTTTGAAGCCCTCAGCCTTACACGCAGCTCCGTTGATTCAGCCAAAGATGCCACTGCATGGAAGATAGCCGCATCATTCCAGCTTGCAGGCGCCGATATTGATATGAGCGGTTCATATCCTGGCTGGAAACCAAATATGGACTCAGCCATACTTAAGACAATGCAGGGTGTATATAATGATATGTTTGGCAAGATACCCGAGATAAAAGCCATACATGCAGGCCTTGAATGTGGAATAATTGCAGGAGCTTATCCGCATCTTGATATGATATCTTTCGGACCTACCATCCGTTATCCTCATTCACCTGATGAAAAAGTGAATATTGAAACGGTGAAAAAATTCTGGGAATTCCTGGTAGGAACACTGGAGAATATACCCGCTAAATAATACCACCGGGAGATGGCCGGGTTTATAATGAAAAAGAGCACCGGGAGGCAGGCAGCATGATGAGGGTGAAGAGTCTTATCATGCTGCTGCTACTGGTTCTTGCCTCATGCAACAGGCAGAATAATGACCTTATAATAGCGTGCGGCATGGAAGAGGTGTTTATCTCCGATACTGGCTACGAAGTGCCGGAGAAGGTATGGTCATGGACAGCCGACAGTGCTGACAATCTGCCCGCAAGCATGAGGAATAAATTTCTTACCACCAGTGAATGCAAGCCTGTTAATAACAGTAATGATATTCTTGTTACAAGCAGTGGAGGAGGGGTGGCTGTTATAAATATTGAATCAAAGAATGTTACTTTCTGGGCCTCCCTGCCCAATGCGCATAGCGCAGAGCTGCTTCCCGGCGGGAAACTGGCAGTGGCAGCCTCCCTCAGCAGCATGGGTAACAGGATAAATATCTATGATCTTGAGACACCCGGTGTCGTGTTGTGTACGGACAGCCTCTATAGTGCCCATGGCCTGGTGTGGGACGACAGTCAAAGTGTTTTATGGGCCCTGGGATACGATGTGCTGAGGAGGTACAGGCTGCCTGACTGGGATACAGGGTCTCCCTCCCTGCATATGGAGAATGAGTACCCGCTGCCCGGTAATGACGGACATGACCTGCAGCCGGCAGCTGACGGCAAAAACCTGTGCCTGACAACGGAAAATAATATATGGCTGTTCAATACCTCCTCCGGGGAGTTTGCAGTTCACCCGCTGCTGGGTGGGGAGGAGGCTGTCAAGTCAGTGAGTTATAACAGTAAGACAAACAGGACTGCATATATGAAAGCCTCTGAAGACCGGTGGTGGGGTTATTATATAAGGATAGCCGAAACGGGCCGTGTTATTTACCTCCCGTTTGAGAAGCTGTATAAGGTGCGCTGGCTGTACTACTGATCCTGAAGGCATATACCAGCTCTTACGACTTCCCTGAGATTATTACTCTATTACGTCCTCCCTGAAATTATTACTTACCCGTTTTGATTTCTACCATAAGGTCATCTTTCATAACATTCTCGCCAGGCCTCACATTCAATGATTTTACTGTGCCGCTTACAGGACTTATTATCTCATTCTGCATCTTCATGGCTTCAAGTATAAGCAGAGATTCACCCCGGTTGATGTCAGCACCATCCTTTACCAGCACCTCAATTATTTTGCCCGGCATGGGTGCCAGGATCTTCTCTTCTTCGCTGATACCTTTCTCTTTATCGAGGTATTTCTTTCGCCTGAGTGAAAAAGGTGTCTCTATGGTAAAGGAATAGCTTATATAATTGAGCAGTATCTCATACTTGTTCTGTTTGCCCATGATTACCTCCACCGGGTACCTTCTGTTCTTCCACAGTATATATGTACCGTGCTTTTCATCTTCCTTGATCATTATCTGATAATCGCGTTTACCGATCCTGATAGTTTCGGTAAGAGGAAGGGTGAAACTGTATTTCTTTTTTCCGGCAAGGGCATATAACTTTTTCTTCTTCTTTTTAACCATAGAAATGATCTGTTACGATTATATTATCTTCCTATTCTTTTGTTTAATAGCCAGGGACTCAGGTTTCTTGCTTCTTCAATATCTATCTTCAGGTTACTCTCATCGAGGTTTTCCCCGGCAAACAGCCATGTGGCCAGCCATGCAGCCAGCAATTCTTCATAATCACTGTTGACATAGCTATCCAGCTCGTTTTCAATAAAGGATGTTGTTATTGAGCCTTCAAGAAACCGGTTGTTCCTTATAAGCATCCTGAAGAAGGGCAGTGTTGTTTTCGTTCCCTTGATCCATACTTTGTCCAGGGCCTGTTTACAGTTGGCCAGTGCGTCTTTGCGGTCTTTGCCATATACTATCAGCTTGGCTATCATAGAATCAAAGTTGGCTGCTATAACAGAGCCTGCCTGCACCCCGGTATCAACTCGTATATTATCACCCGCCGGCATAATGATTTTATCTATCTTGCCCGGTGCCGGACTGAATCCTGACTGCACATCCTCGGCATTGATCCTGCATTCGAAGGCCCAGCCCTTTAGTTTGATGTCTTTCTGTGCATGCCTCAGCTTCCTGCCTTCGGCTATCCTTATCTGTTCCTCAATGATGTCAATACCCGTGATGAATTCTGTTACAGGGTGCTCCACCTGTATTCTTGTGTTCATCTCCATAAAATAATATTTACCGTCGGAGTCAAACAGGAATTCCACCGTGCCTGCAGAATAGTACCCTACAGCCGAGGCTATCTTCACCGATATTTCACCCATCTCTTTTCTCAGTTCCTGGTTCAGGGCAGGGGAGGGTGCCTCTTCCAGCAGCTTCTGGTGCTTTCTCTGCACTGAGCATTCCCTTTCGCCAAGGTGTATAATATTGCCACTCTTGTCTCCCAGTATCTGGAACTCAATATGTCTGGGATTCTCAATATATTTTTCTATGAAAACCGAAGGGTCGGAGAAAGCCTTTTCGGCCTCGTTGGATGCCAGCCTGAACATCTGTTGCATCTCTTCTTCCTTCCTGACTATCCTCATGCCTCTTCCGCCACCGCCTGATGCTGCTTTGATAATAACAGGGTAACCTATCCTTGCTGCCACCCTGACGGCATCTTTCCAGGCAGGTACCTGTCCCTCGCTCCCTGTGGCCATCGGTATATTCTTGGCAAGGGCTATCTTCCTTGCTATTGTCTTATTACCCATCTTATATATGGAATCGGGTGAGGGGCCTATGAAGATAATATTATTATCAGCGCATTTCTGGGCGAAATAGGGGTTTTCGGCAAGGAAGCCATAGCCGGGATGTATTGCATCGGCTCCTGATTGGAGGGCTATGCTTATAATCCTGTCTATATCAAGGAAAACAGGTATCTCCGATATATTTTCAGTGTCGTCATACACCTCTCCGGCAAGTGAAAGGTACATAGCTGAAGGTTCGCTTGCCGTTTTTATCACTGTTGTTTTTATGCCCAGGCGGTCTGCGGTCTTCATTATGCGTACCGCTATCTCGCCCCTGTTGGCAATAAGTATATTACTGATTTTCATTGCTGACGATTATTTTTCAATGGTGAATATATAACAAAACTAATACTATAGGGGTATATTCCCATGTTTTCTTGACGGCTCTTCGACCCATTTATTTGTAAGGGCCTCGAAGGCATAAACCAGTTTGCGTCTTGTTACGGAAGGATCGATAACCTCATCAATAAAACCTTTCTCATTGGCTACAAATGGATTTGCTATCCTGTCGCGGTACTTCTTCACCAGCTCTGCCTTTAGCTTTTTCGGATCTTCGGATTCGGCCAGTTCCTTCCGGTACAGTATGGCCACTGCCCCCTCAGGTCCCATCACTGCTATCTCGGCCGTGGGCCATGCAAAATTAAAATCGCCCCCCAGGTTTTTGCTGTTCATAACTATATAAGCACCGCCGTAGGATTTTCTGAGTATAACGGTAATCTTGGGCACGGTAGCTTCGCTGTAGGCATAGAGCAGTTTGGCACCATGTCTTATAATACCTGAATGTTCCTGGTCTATACCCGGCAGGAATCCAGGCACATCCTCCAGTGTGAGCAGGGGTATGTTAAATGAGTCGCAGAAACGTATGAATCTGGCTCCTTTAACCGATGAATCGATGTCCAGTACTCCGGCAAGCACCCTGGGCTGGTTGGCTATGATGCCTGTTGTTTTTCCGGCAAGTCGTGCAAAGCCTGTTATTAAGTTCTGGGCAAATAATTCAGATATCTCGAAAAAGCTGCCTTTATCGACTATATTGTCTATTACCTCCTTAACATCATATGCCTTGTTAGGGTCATCAGGCACTATATCCAGCAGTTTCATGTTGACATCCGGTGTCTGGTTTGTATCCTCTGACTTTGGCGGATTCTCCAGGTTATTGGAGGGTATATAAGAAAAAAACTTTTTCAGTCCCAGTATGGTATTTTCCTCATCATCATAGATAAAGTGTGCCACACCGCTCTTCTTGGCATGCACACCGGCACCTCCCAGGCCTTCAAAGGTCACATCCTCGTTAAGTACTTCCTTCACCACGTTGGGTCCGGTAACGAACATATAGCTGGTATAGCTTGTCATAAAAACAAAATCCATGAGTGCCGGTGAGTATACCGCTCCTCCTGCTGCCGGTCCCATTATTATAGCTATCTGCGGTATGATACCTGATGAGCGTATTATATTATGGAAGATGCTGGCATAACCGTTGAGTGAGGCGATGCCCTCCTGTATCCTGGCTCCCCCTGAATCTATCAGTGCAATAATGGGGGCTCCCATCTTAAGTGCCATCTCCTGTATCTTAACTATCTTTTTAGCATGTACTATACCCAGTGACCCGCCCATTATAATGAAGTCCTGGGCATAAATAAACACCAGGCGGCCGCTTATCTTACCCATACCTGCCACCACACCATCGCCGTATTGCTTTTCCACCTTACCGAATTCAATGCCGTGGGTGTCGGGTACGACAAAAGCGTCAATCTCTTCGAATGATCCCTCATCCAGCAGGAGGTCAAGCCTCTCACGTGCAGTAAGCTTTCCTTTGGCATGCTGCTTTTTTATTTTTTCTTTTGAATGCTGCTTTTCAAGCATCGCCTGTCTTTCCCTGAAAGCTTTGTAGTACTTGCCGTT
>JBKHBA010000142.1:0-6753 GCA_046542595.1 Bacteroidales bacterium
ATCTCGACCTTGTCAAACTGGTGCAGCCGGTTGAGACCCCTCACATGTGAACCCCATGAGCCCGCTTCCCTGCGGAAGCATGGTGTATAGGCTATATTCATTACCGGCAGCCTGTCTTCTTCCATTATCACGTTGCGGTAAATATTGGTTACCGGCACTTCGGCTGTGGGTATAAGGTATAAATCATCAGTCTGCACATGGTACATCATCCCTTCCTTGTCCGGTAGCTGCCCGGTTGCAAAACCTGACTCTTCATTAACCACTATAGGTGGCAGAACCTCGCTGAACCCGGCTGCCTCCCCTTCATCAAGGAAGAAGTTGATAAGCGCTCTCTGCAGCTTTGCTCCCTTTCCTTTATATACGGGGAATCCAGCTCCTGTAAGCTTTGTCCCCAGCTCAAAATCGATAATATCAAATTTCTTTGCCAACTCCCAGTGTGGCAGTGCATTGTCATGCAGTGATGGTGTGCTGCCCTCCTCTTTCACCTTTACATTATCCTTATCACTCTTACCCGGGGCAACCAGCTGATGCGGGATATTGGGCACAGAGATAAGTTCATCGTTCAGTTCTTTCTCTATCTGTCCCAGGAGGCCTGTCAGTTCCTTCACCTCTTCCTTTATCCTGGCTGTTTTTTCCTTTATAGCCGCGGCTTCTTCTTTATTGCCCTGTGCAAAGAGCTGCCCTATCTTTTTTGACAGGGTATTCATCTCCGACTGCAGTTTATCGGATTGCTGCTGGACCTCCCTTCTCCTTTTGTCCAGCTGTATTATTTTGTCTATGGCATTTCCTGCATCGAAATTTTTTACTTTAAGACGCTCGATGATAAGGTCTTTATTTTCTCTGATATTATTCAGGGTCAGCATATATCTCTTTATTGGTAATTATAATTCAATGACCGGCAGGGTGTTAATCCTTGTGATCCGCGACAGATCAATTTGATATTTATTAAAACAACAATCTGCCTTCAAATGAGAATGTCACGGGGATAAAGATAAAAAAAACTCCTGAAACAGCTTTCCATCTGAAAAGTATTACAGGAGTCGAATATCGTAATGAGGCTGAACTAGTTATCCAGGGGCTTTACCGATACATAAGATTTATTGTCTTTCTTTTTCTGGTATTCAACAACACCGTCTGTCAGTGCAAACAATGTATGGTCTTTGCCCAGGCCTACATTATCCCCGGGGTTATGCTTTGTTCCCCTCTGGCGTACCAGTATATTACCTGCTTTGGCCTGCTGGCCACCAAATAGTTTTATTCCAAGTCTTTTGCTTTCTGATTCGCGACCGTTCCTGGAACTACCTGCTCCTTTTTTGTGTGCCATGGTATATAAATTTTATCGTTTCCTTTATTATTCTTTGTCCGCTTTCTTATCAGCATCACCTTTGGCCTTCGAAGCTGCTTTGGGTTTTGCTGCAGCGGTCTTTTTTGCTGCGGGCTTTTTAGCTGCAGCGGTTTTTTTCCCGCCTGTCTTTGCTGCTCCTGCTTTTCCGGCTGCTGCTGTCTTTTTTGTTGCCGGGGCTTTTTTCTCCCCTGCTTTATCGTTAGCAGCTTTCTTTGTTGCCGGCTTTTTAGCGGCTGCAGCTTTTGTGGTGGTCTTTTTGCCTGTAGCAGCTTTTTTGCCTGCCGGGGCTTTTTTCTCTCCTGCTTTATCCTCAGCAGCTTTCTTTACTCCGGCTTTTGTCTCAGCAGTCTTTTTGCTTTTGGCTTCAGCTGCTGCAGGCTTTTTAGCCGCAGCTGTTTTCTGTTCGGGTTTGGCTTCTGCGGTCTTTGTTTTAGCTTCAGCCTTTGGTGCTGCAGCTCCTTCTTCCTTTTTAGCTGCTGTTTTTTCCTCAGAAGCTTTTTTTACATATCCTTTCTCATTGATCGAAAGAATCTCCACCTGGCTGTACTGCTGCCTGTGCCCTTTTTTTACCTTGTATCCTTTTCTTCTCTTTTTCTTAAAGACTATAACCTTGTCGCCCTTCATGTGCTCAAGCACCTTGCCTTCAACCCAGGCGCCTTTGATCTCCGGCTCCCCTATCAGCACTTTACCATCATTGTCAATGAGCAAAACCCTGTCAAAATCAACCTTCTTACCTTCTTCTTCTTCCAGCCTGTGAACAAAGATCTTATAACCTTCTTCAACCTTGAACTGCTGGCCTGCAATGTCTACAATAGCGTACATCTTTTTGTTTCTTTAATGTTACTCCGTGAGGCGGGCTGCTTGCCGCTTTATACGGGCCCCGGCGGATTATTCTGAAATTCGGACTGCAAAGATATAAAAAATGCATCAAATACAAATCACCGGGAGTAATAATAATAATAATATTTTTCTGACAGTTATCACTGGTTTCTGAAAGCCAGACCATTTTTTCTTTTCTGTTTAGCATTGCTGAATATTATATTTATATTTGTATAAAGGGTGTGCAACCGGGATAAAGTGGAGATATGAAGAAAATAAAACTTAGTGTACTGGGAATATCATACAGTCAGACTCAGTCCGGCGCATATGCGCTGGTGCTGGCTGAAGAGGGGGGCGACAGGCGCCTGCCCATAATAATTGGCGGCTTTGAGGCCCAGGCAATAGTGATTAAACTGGAAAACCTGAATCCCCCGCGGCCATTAACCCATGATCTTCTCAGAAACTTCAGCGAACTGATGAACACAGAACTTAAGGAGGTGTTTATACACAAGCTTGAGGAAGGCGTTTTCTATTCACAGCTCGTATTTAAAAAGGACGGTAACGAAATGATAATGGACTCAAGAACGTCAGATGCTGTGGCCCTGGCCCTGAGGTTTACATGCCCGATATATATATCCTCTGATATTATGGATAAGGCAGGGATAGTTATAAAGGACACAGAATATGAGGATATTGAAAGTGTTACGGGCGAAGCGGGTCCGGCTCCGAAAGCCTCACCCGATCTGTCGGAACTGAGTGTGTCTGAACTGAAGGTTAAAATGGATGAGGCGGTCAAAGCGGAGGATTATGAAAAGGCAGCTTATATCAAGAAAGAGATAGATAAAAGGGGAGCCAAGGAATAAACTCCCGGAATAAGGGAACATCACCTGGTATAAGAAAAAATCACACGGCATAAGTGATAAATCCCGGCCTGAGGAATAAGCACCCGGCATAAGTAATAATCCGCCCTCAGGAATAAAAACCTGGAATAATAATAGCCCGGCATAAGGAATAATCATCCTTCATTTACAATTTGTTGAAAATTAATATGCTTATGATCGTGTATAATTATGCGATATGGTATAATATTGTTCATTATTTGGATACATATGATATAAGCATATTTATGAGAAATATACTGTTTATAATACTGCTCTCGGTATTATCCATCTCACACGCTGCCGGACGGTCGCAGACCGGCATAAGACAATCAGATGCACGGGCGGTTACACAGGGCGCGACAGGCGCTGTCAGTAACAGCACCGGTGTTTTGCAGGCAGGTGAGGGGGCCTTACATGGCAGGCCTACGGCTGATAATAATATACCTGGAGCCACGCAGGACAGCCTGGCTGCAGGGCAGGCAGACAGCAGCAGGATTATTTCACTGCCTGCTGCATCCGGCAGCCAGGGCATGCTGCAGTCAGGTAATATAATAGACCCTGCGATGAGTGGAGGTTTCAGCCTGATGACATTGCTGAGGGGTATGCTGGGCATGGTGGTGCTGATAATCATAGCCTGGCTGTTCAGTACAAACCGCAGGGCCGTGGTATGGCGCACGGTTATAATAGGGCTGGCCATACAGCTGGTGCTGGCTGTGAGCATATTATATGTACCCTTTGTAAGGATCTCATTTGAATTTGTAGGTAAAATATTTGTTAAGATACTCGATTTCACAAAGGAAGGAAGCACCTTCCTTTTCGGTTCACTGATGGATGTTGATAAGCTGGGTTCAATATTTGCCTTCCAGATACTGCCTACCATTATCTTTTTCTCAGCACTTACCTCATTGCTGTTTTACCTGGGTATAATACAGAAGATAGTGTACGGTCTGGCCTGGCTGATGACCAAAACAATGAAACTCAGCGGTGCAGAGAGCCTTTCCGTGGCAGGTAATATCTTTCTTGGCCAGACGGAGTCGCCGCTGATGGTCAAAGCATACCTGCCACGTATGAATAAATCCGAGATAATGCTGGTGATGACCGGGGGTATGGCAACACTGGCTGGTGGTGTGCTGGCTGCTTATATAGGCTTCCTGGGTGGAGGAGACCCTGTGCAGAGACTGATATTTGCCAAGCACCTGCTGGCTGCCTCCGTTATGGCAGCGCCGGGAGCCGTGGTGATATCCAAGATACTGGTTCCGCAAACAGAAGAAATAATAAAGGACATAGAGATAACAAAGGACAAGGCCGGCAATAATATCCTTGATGCCATATCCAACGGTACCACGCAGGGCCTTAAGCTGGCAGCTAATGTGGCTGCTATGCTGCTGTCCTTTATTGCTTTCATTGCTTTTTTTAATTATATATGCCTTAAGATAGGGCAGTGGACAAACCTCAATGAGCTGATAGCCGGTGCTACCAGGGGTAATTATAATGAGCTTTCGCTTCAGTTTATACTGGGATATGTTTTTGCCCCGGTAATGTGGCTTATAGGCGTGGGCGGTGAAGATGTGACACTGATGGGACGACTGCTGGGGGAAAAGGTTATCATGACGGAATTTGTTGGCTATATTAGCCTGGCCGACCTCAAGGGAGCAGGCTCCTTTGTCCATAATAAATCAGTAATAATGGCTACCTATATGCTGGCCGGATTTGCTAATTTTGCATCAATAGGCATACAGATCGGGGGCATAGGCTCGCTGGCACCCAATAAAAGGGTGTTGCTGGCAAAGTATGGCATGCGTGCCCTGCTGGCCGGAACACTGGCATCGCTTATGTCGGCAACCATAATAGGAATGATACTGGGCTGACAGTTTAAAACACAGGAGATGATCATGATTTTCTGACTTATAAAACTAAGACCAATATAAGGTAGTTATCATAAAACCTGAAATATAAAACATTAGAAATGAGACATATATTAACACTTGTAGTCCTTGCCCACCTTGGCATGTACAGTGCGGCACAGGTAAACACTATTACCTCGCCCGATGGCAGCATTGAGCTGAGCGTTAGCTACGATACCCGCCTTGAATGGGATGTTAAAAAGAACGGAAAGCAGATTATATTGCCATCGGTAGCGGGACTCGAGATGGCTACCGATGAGTTTCCCTCTGCCGGGGATAAGATAAAAAAGGTGGAGAGAAAGCAGATAAATGAAACAGTATATCCGGTGGTACCGCATAAGGATTCACGTATACCTGATATATGCAATGAGATGGCTATACATTTTAAGTCGGGTTTCTCCCTTGTGTTCAGGGCATATGATGATGGCGTGGCATACAGGTTTCTTACCGGTTTCAAGGGAAATGTGATAGTGCTGGGTGAGCAGGGGGAGATAAATATGCCCCCGGGAACAGAGAGCTGGTATCCACTTGAGGAATCATTTTTCTCGCATAATGAACGGACATATATATATACTGACCTGGATACCCTGAATAATGATCACCTGGCCAGCCTGCCTGCCCTTTTTGTGAGCCGTGGGGTGAATGTGCTGGTAACAGAGACGGCTCTCGAGGACTACCCGGGGATGTGGTTGAGGGGAAAAGACAATAATTCACTTAAAGCAGTTTTCCCCTTCTATCCCGGTGAGGAAAGCTTAGAGGGCGACCGTAACCTGAGGGTGGAATCGCGGCGCGACTTTATAGCCGAGACAAAAGGGGAGAGGTCATTCCCCTGGCGGGTATTTGTTATCTCTGAAAGCGATGCCGGGCTGGTGGAAAGTAACCTGACATACCTGCTCTCGGATGAATGCCGGATGGAAGATACTGACTGGATAAAGCCGGGTAAGGTGGCATGGGACTGGTGGAACAATAATAATATATATGGAGTGGACTTCAGGGCCGGGGTCAATAATAAAACCTATGAGCATTATATTGACTTTGCCTCTGAGAACGGGATAGAGTATGTTATACTCGATGAGGGCTGGTACCGGCTTGGCGATGTGCTGGATGTAGTGCCGGAAATAGATGTGGAACACCTCTGTGAATACGCGGAGAGTAAAAACGTGGGTATAATACTGTGGGTGGTATGGAACACTCTTGATAATAAGCTTGATAAGGCACTGGCACAGTTTGAGACCTGGGGGGCCAGAGGCATAAAGGTGGATTTTATGCAGCGAGATGACCAGAAGGTGGTTGATTATTACTGGCGCGTTGCCCGGAAGGCGGCTGATCATAAGCTGCTGGTTGACTACCATGGCTCATACAAGCCTGCCGGACTGAGACGCACATGGCCCAATGTGCTTACAAGGGAGGGGCTGAAAGGGCTTGAACACTGCAAGTGGAGCGCCGATATCAGTCCCGATCACAACCTTATCCTGCCCTTTATCAGGATGGTGGCTGGTCCCATGGACTATACCCCGGGGGCAATGATCAATTTTGACAGCCTCACTTTCAGTGACATGTATACAAGGCCCGGCAGCATGGGTACAAGGGCCCACCAGATGGCACTGTATGTGGCCTACGAGAGTCCGCTGCAGATGCTGGCAGACAGCCCGGTTAACTACCGCAAAGAACAGGAGTGTACGAACTTTATCACTGAAGTACCTGTTATATGGGACGAGACAAGAGTACTGGAAGCTAAAACAGGTGATTACCTTGTGATAGCCCGTCGCAGCGGTGATGACTGGTTTGTGGGGGCGATGACGGA
>JBKHBA010000143.1:0-6750 GCA_046542595.1 Bacteroidales bacterium
TATCATAAGTGCAGATAAATATCCGCGGTCATTCTCACGCAGGTATTCATCTATCTGGTTGTATGAATGAACGGACATAAAGAGCAGTGAGTCTATATTGCTTTTGTTCACTGCCAGCTTTTTAAGGGTCTCAAAATTGAAAAATTGTCCAACCCTCAGTCCATCTGCAAGCCTGTTGATTGTAGACAGTGTCTCAACAGCGTCACCTGTTTTGTCATATATATTCAGGTAGCCCAGGTCTGCACCGTAGACACCAAGTCTGAGGGCCTTCTGAAAATTAGTGCTGAGGTTTTCGGCCTGGTCAATGGAGGCAAGGTGCTCCGAGATGAAAGGCACCTCCAGGTCGATCAGCAGTGAAGCTATTTCAACGGGCGAACCAATATTCTGGACTATATCATCTATAGCTTCATGGCTTAGCTTCTCAGATTCCTTGACGGGTATAGAATCTGATTCCGGGAAAGTGAATTCTGATTCCTTGTTTCCTTTGTTTCTGCACGAGGAAACAATTAATATTAGTAAAAGAATCTGTAAATACGCGAGGATTTTCTTCATTATCGGGCGAATTGACTTAATAATACAAAAATAAGAAATAATTATTATAATAAAAGATGATGAAAGAAATGATTATTTTTTTGATACGGACCGAATAATCAGCTCAAATATGTTAAAATACAGTAAAAGATACAAAATTACTGACAATATCCATACAAACAGCATATTAAATGTGAAGGTATCCATTCTTAAACCTATAAAAACCTTTGTGGGAGCAAAAAAGTGGCTTCGGAAGGCAGGAAATTCGTTGCCTGTGGGATCGCGGTAAACAGGATCATAGTTCTGTACAAGCCTGTCTTTGTATTCCAGTATTTTATTCTTTTCAAATATCCTTCTTACGATCTCTTCCAGCCTGTCGTTATGGTAGTTGTCATATAATGTATTCAGCCTTTCCCTGTTGGCACTGATAAATTTATCTTTTCTTATATCAGCTGAATTGCTGATTTTACGGAATATATTATCAACAGAATCAATATACACTGATAACTTTTCTGCTACAAAATGATTGAAGTCATTGACATTGAGTAATTCCAGCTCATCAAATTCATACAGTTCATCATTAGCTGACAGCTCAATCACCTCGTTTCTTAAAAGGGGCAGACCGGAGGGGTCCTCAGGGTTGAGTTCATTTCTCCTGTAATCAATAACTGTTGAATTAAGAGTATTCTCAAGCTCCGGAAGTCGGTAGATGGTATTATATTCTGCCTGCCTTATTGTTTTGTTTATATCGTAAACAAGCTTATCATACTCATTATCCTTGAACTGTGTTACCATAAGGGCTTCATATGTCCATTTGGTTGGCATTATTTCGGCAACCCACGGCACCTTGTCTACACTGCCTATCGTACGGTTCAGTTTATCGAAGGGGAACATAGCGCCGCTGAGGACCATCATAGGTATCATCAGCATGGGTACAACAATATATATGGTTATTGCAGAGTTAAAGGCACTGGATATATTGAGTCCGAGGATGCTGGCAAAGGCTGCCGTAGTAAAGAGGGCAAACCAGTAGTGGAAGGTCAAATCTTTAATGCCAAGTATGGAATTAGCCACAATGATAAAAAGGAAAGCCTGCAGTGCTGATATCGAAAGCAACATTATAACTTTTGCAGAAAGGTAGCTTCCTTTGCTCAGATTAAGGAACTGTTCCCTGTTTCTTATTTTCCTGTCCTTGAATATCTCTTCCGCACTGGTGATAAGTCCCAAAAAAAGAGCTACAATAAGCGCCATGAAGATATATACCGGTATATTCTCGTTTTCCCTGAAAATATAGATGCGCGAACCCGGATCGGCAATATACCTTATTATATATGAAAGGATAAAACCCAGTACCGGGGCTTCAAGCAGGGTGAGCAACACATACTGCCGGTTTGACACCTTGCTGCTTAGGTCTCTTTTAAGAAATATCAGGAACTGCTTGAGCAGGTTTGGCCTGTTGAGGTTGGATGATGGTTTTGTTTTTACCTCTTTAACGGGCCTTGGAGGGTGTATGGCATTGAATTCAGCGGCCCATTCGCGTGGACTGCGTTTCCTTACCCCTGTATAGCGGCCAAACTCATCCACAACTTCTGTTTCGATAATATTGAAGATTGTTTCCGGGTTTATATTGCCACAGGTGGGACATTCCCCTATATTACTGTTTATCTGCGCATCAATGGTTTTAAAATGTATCAGCGCTTCCACGGGGTTACCGTAATAAACCATCTCTCCGCCGTGATCAAGGATTATCATCCTGTCAAACATCTTAAATATCTCCGAAGAGGGCTGGTGTATAACAGAAAATATCAGTTTTCCTTTAAAGGTAAGCTCCCTTAACAGGTCCATCACATTCTCAGAGTCCCTTGACGATAGTCCGGAGGTGGGCTCATCCAGGAAAAGAATTGACGGTTCGCGTATAAGCTCAAGGGCAATATTCAGCCTTTTTCTCTGTCCGCCGCTGATAACTTTTTTCAGTGGGGAACCAACCTTCAGATCCTTCTTATCATACAGGCCGAGTGTACCCAGCATATTATCCACCAGCTCATTTAACTCCTCGTCGTTAAGATTCTTAAAACACAGGCTGGCCGCATAATACAGGTTGCCGTACACGGTAAGGTCCTCCATCAGCATATCGTCCTGCGGCACATAACCTATAATGCCGTCCATGGTGTCGGGCTTATCTTTGAGGTCTGTACCGTTTATCCTTACCGATCCCTCATCAGGCTTATGGATACCGCTAAGAAGGTTAAGAAGGGTGGTTTTGCCTGTTCCGCTACTGCCCATAATACCAATAAGGTTTCCTTCTCTCTCTGCCAGGCTTATATTATTAAGTCCTGTATGGCCCCCCGGAAATTTATAAACAATACCTTCAGCCACCAGGCTGATTCTGTCGGTTGATGTTTTTGACAGGAAATGTGAGGATATATCGCTGTAATATATAGGCTGACCATGCTGGTACCTCAGTGAGCTGCCCTTGGCCACGGTATATATCTTACCCGTATCAAGGGGCAGGCCGTTAAGAAACAGCTGGTTTACCGAGTAGTATTTAATAAAATACAGGTCAACGCTGCTTATCCACAGAACAAGTGTAAGGTCGGAAACTATTTTGTCAAATCCATTTTCCCGGGATTCACAGTCGGCGCACTTAGACTGCTGCCTCAGAACAAGTATTGAGCTGTCGCCAGGATCTTTATCACTATCCTGTTTTATGAACCTTTCTATACTCTTAAACTCTTCAGGCAGTATCCTGAATACCTCCGCTACGGTATTGATAATATTCATGCGCTGCAGGGTAAACCTTTTATCAGCATTAACCAGCTCATAAAGGCGCATCAGCACTACAACCTTTTGTGACTGGGTAAGGGTGCGGTTTATCTGCTTGCATATGCTGAATATTTTTACCGAGTCCTTAACCGATGGGGGCTTGTTTTCGGTATCGGGGGCATGATCCATCAATGGCCCCACATCCCTGTCGAAGAGCTTAAGATATTCATTGACAGTGTCATGGCTCACCTGCTTCTTTAGGAAGGTCACAACATATTCTCTTTCACTTGAAAGCATGCCTCCGTCCTGTTTGATTATCAGGGCGAAAAGATGCATCAGTGCTTTCAGGATTTCTTCACTCATAAAGAATGATATTGTGAAACTCTATTAACAGCTAAAAGTAATTAATAATTATTACAGGGCAACAGCTATTGGTGTTTGATGGATTTATACATTAATAATCAGGTCCCGGATTATTCATTCTTGTTCAAAATTTCCTCCTCTTTTTTCTCCAGGAAAGTCCTGCCTTCTTCTATCCATTTCTTAGCGGGCTTACCCAGAAGATGATGATCAATGAACTGCTTCACTTTTATAGAATAGTCATGCATATTTTCTTCCTTTCTCAGACCATGATTCTCTCCTTCATAAACAAGCATGATAAAAGGCTTTTCCATCCGGCGCATGGTGGTGAACATTTCTATTCCCTGGTGCCAGTCCACTGCCCCGTCCTGGTTGCCAAAAGTAACAAGCAGTGGTGTTGTAATACTGGTAGCATTAAACATAGGTGAGTTATCCATGTACGCATCCATAATATTCCACCAGGGTTCCCTGAGCCGTCCCTGTGATGTTTCAAATATGTTCTGGTTGGGGCCTCCGGTATTCCAGTATATCTCGTTATACATACTTATCATATTAATAAGGGGCGCACCTGCTATTGCGGCAGAGAACATGTCGGTCTGTGTAATGATAAAACTTGTCTGGTAGGCGCCCCAGCTATGGCCGATGAGAGCTAACTTATCCCTGTCAACCATTCCTGTTTTCAGTACTTCCTCCACTGCAGGTACCACGCAGTCTGTTGCCGACTCCCCGGGCTGGTTGGTTTTATAAACTATATCCGGCTGGAAGACAAAGAAACCATCGGTGGTATAGTTGGTTGTATTATAAGCACTTTTGGGCGAAGGGCTGACATACCGGTGGACACCCGTTGATCTTATGTCGTAGATATACACTATCATGGGGTATTCCTTCCCTTCTTCATAATTAGCGGGGTAGTATAGTGCACCCTGCAATTCTTTGCCATCCCTGTTGGTATAGTTAACAAGTTCACTCTTACCCCAGTAATAGTCAGACTGCTGGGGGTTGGTAAGAGTCAGCTGTTCTTTCTTTCTGAATCGGCTGTCTGTAAGGAAAAGGTCGGGTGAATCGGAATAGCTTTCAGAGCGGTAAACCAGTTTATCGGCCGATCTTGCTTTTCTGAGTCCGGATATATAATAATCATCATAGATCAGTCTTTCTGTTTTGCTATCCGGCTTTATCCTGTAAAAGCCGCTTTTCTTCGTTTTATCGCCCCTGGCAGAAAGATACAGTTCTTGTTCTTTTTCGTAATAATCATCCTCATAATCCAGGCGTAATGTTCTGAATATTATTTTATCATCACGTCCGCTGGTAAGCCTTTCTGCATTGCCGTCACCGGGGGATACCTTCCATATATCATACTCATCATATACAAGCATATGGCTGTCGTCCTCATACCAGCCTCCTGTTCCGAAGGGTGGTTTTATATCTTTAGGGCTGTCATCCCTGGTGTTCCAGAGCTCAGTGTCAATGGCTGAGGTAATATTCCTGTTTTCGTTTTCTCCGATATCATAGACCCACCAGTTTTTATCTTTGAAGTAGGGGATGTATCTGCCATCGGGTGATGAGCTGCCCAGGCGGGTGAAGTTCTTTATTATCAGCTTCCTTTCCCCGCTGGCAGCATCCACTATATAGTGGTCATAATGAGCCTGCCGGAAGGCCGGACGGTATGGGAGGTCAGTTCTGATAACAACATTCCTGCCGTCAGCTGTGATATTATAATCCCTGAACTCCTCGTTGCTTATCCTGTTAACCTTATTATCGTCCAGGTTCCATGAGCAGAGGTAAACAAAATCCTTATCAGACCTCTCGTATATCTTTTCCTGTGCAGGCTTAATGGGATCATCTTTCCAGTGCCATATATCAACATCCGGTATCTTTTCATCTTTTTTATCTTTCTCTTTTTCCTCTTTTACGTGCCAGTCATAAATACCGAAATACAGTATGCCCATATCCTTTGAGAATACGGGTGTATAATTATCTCTTATCCTCATATCCTCCGGGATAATGTCCCGTGCAAGGGGATCCAGTGTCATGATATCAATACCATTATACACATCCAGCACAGCATACAGCCTGTGATTCTTTTCAATATATCCACTGTCTGAAAAAGATTTCAGAAAGCTGAAGGCATTACCTTCCTCTTCCCATGCCAGGCCGGTATAAGTGCAGGTGTCAGTATCAATAATATCAATGGAATACTCATCGAGGTTGAATAATTCCACGCCGTTTCCTTTCATCCCTTCGGCATCGATAATATAGGCCAGCCTGTCGCCTTTCTTATTTAAAGCATATTCTGCAACATTGCCTATATTCTTCATTACACCGCCGGCCAGTTTATAAATATATATATCCGATCTTTTTGATTTTTCAGCTGGATAGCCGTTCATAATAAGATGTTGACTGTCCTTGCCGAGGGTAAAACGCCGTATATCGTCAAATAATCTTTTTTCCCCGCTTTCGAGGTTAAGCAGTATGGCTTTGTTGCGTACCTCTTTTTTCTGTTCCTTCATTTTCTCAGTCTCCTCCTTGCTGTAACCCTTTCTGGCTACCAGCCACCTTGAATCGTCCGAGAAGGATGGTGACGAACAAAGAGCAAGACTGTATTCTGTCTTTTTATCCGGGGAGACAATGAAAAGGGTATCATTGCCATCAACGGGCGATATGGTATAGGCTATCCATTCCCCGTTATCTGAGATACTGTAGGACTGAAGGTTCTCCCACTGGTCATATTCTTCACGTGTAAGGTTTTTTTTCTGTGCGGCAAGCTGTGATATTCCTATAATTATTATCATCAGTGCCAGGCTGATCGTCTTCTTCATTATTACTATTATTATTGTTCAGATGAAAGAGGTAAAGATAATAAATCTCCTCAATTTAAGCTGAAGCCAATACCTGCCGGCAATATGAAATTCATAGCAAAAGTTATATTTAATTTATAGATTATAGAAATACTATAGGTATTTAGGAGGAATCGGCATAATATTTGTTGTTAATTTATTGATTGTTTATGTTTTATCATAAAAACAGAGATGTTCTTTGAATGGAGGCTGGAGTAAAAAATAACAGGGGGTGTTCGCTTCGCTCACCGTCCCCTCACCT
>JBKHBA010000144.1:0-6703 GCA_046542595.1 Bacteroidales bacterium
ATATCTCCCGGCATGAGTCTTCCTCTATGCTGAGCTGTATTAGTCTTATCTTCTTGTTGCTGAGCTCTATCTCCCCTTCAACACCCAGTATTGCTGTCCTCTGAAAACCTGTGGGTATGCTCCCGTCAAGATATTGCTTTCTGGTTATATGCACTTCACCCACAATATTGAGTTTGCATAGAAGGGATATCTCAAGTGCTATATCCAGTGCTTCCCTGTCGATAGGAAAGGGCGGAGTATCATCTACTTCGTAGGTACAGGCGTTATCATTATTGAGGCGGTATATTATCTCTTTGCGTGTTTTAAACTCCATCAGAGCTGTTCCGTCATATTCCCCAAGCTCACTGAGGGTGGGCCGCATATGTCTTATTACCTCGGCGTCGTAATTATTATCATCATGATAGATGCCTGCAGGACAGCGGCAGAAAAGCTTGCTTGTAGTCATCAGCTGCTGGTGTACCTCCAGGCCTGATTTAAATCCTATCCTCCGGTAATCCTCGTCAGATGCATTATGCAAACTTATATAGCCGATAAGCCTTCGTGTATGCTCGTAATTCTTTTTTGGATTAAATTTTTTCATCCCTTCATTAATAATTTGCCCAATTTATGCAAGAATCAGGAGATATCAAACCTGGCCCATCCCTGGAAGGCAGGGGGGAAATTAATAAAATATATAATTAGCCGGTGTATATATTAAATTATTTCATTTTGTGCCTGGTGGGTTAGAATATTTTAATGGAAAGGGCAAAATAAATAAAATGAAAGAAATGGTTATTTTCTTTCATTTTAGAGCATGGCGAGCTCTTTTGGATTATTAGACGGGCTTTTTTGAATTACCGGACATTCCGTTTTAAATTATTGACAGCCGTATCAGTCGAATTTTATAGCTTTCACCGGACTTATGGCTGCTACAAGCCTGGAAGGTATCAGCAGCATAATAAGTATTATTGATATTGTTCCAAGATTCAGACCCAGGAAATGCAGTAAATCAAAGTTTACCGGTACGGTATTCAGATAATATGAAGAGGGGTCGAGACTTATTAGCTGGAATTTCTTTTGTATAAATGCCAGGCCATATCCCGTAATATTACCCCATAGCAGCCCGGTGCCTATAATAAATGCTGCCTGGTTGAGGAATATCTTCTGTATAAGCCTGTTATTGGCGCCCAGGGATTTTAGGATGCCTATCATATTTGTTTTTTCAAGGATAATTATAAGCAGACCTGAAATCATGGTGAAAGCAGAGACAAGGAGCATCAGTATTATGATGACAATGACATTGGTATCCTGGAAGTTCAGCCAGTCCAGAATCTGCGGATATTTAATCTTCAGGTTTGTCACCTTTAACCTGTCACTGTCATCTTCGAATTTATATCCTATAGCATCTCTTGTGATAAAGGTCATCCGGTCGATATCATTGAAGTTGTCGATAAAGATTTCAAATCCGCTTACCTGCTTATCATCCCAGGCATTAAGCCTGCGTATATGACCTATATCCCCGAAAATATATACCCTGTCCATTGACTCAACACTGGTTTCATATATGCCTTCCACAGTGAGTTTCCTCATTCGCGGCGGATCCTGTACGAAGTACATGGCAAAGTCATCTCCCACACCAAGGTTCAGTAATCCTGAAATGGATGCTGATATTATCACCCCGTTGGATATGCTGCTGTCGTTAAGGCTGAGTACCGAGCCCTGCACCAGGTTGTTTCGGAAAAAGCTCCAGTCATAATCAGGACCTACACCTTTAATTACAACTCCCTGGATATTATCTTCAGTTTTTATTATGCCTGCCTTGGTGGCAAAAACATTGATTTTTTCGAAACCTTTATATTCAGCCAGCTTTGGTATAAAATCCTGCTGGGATGATACCGGGGCTGTTTCAAATGAATAGTTGGAATCATAATTCACCACCTGTATATGCCCGCTGAAGGCAGCAATCTTATTTCTTATTTCCTGTTTGAAGCCTGTGAGTATGGCAAAAGCCAGGATCATCACAGCAATGCTGAGTGCTATTCCTGCAATAACAATCCTGTTTATTGGCCTGGAGAAGGTCATCCCCTTCTTCCTTTCACTTATCAGGCGCCTGGATATGAATAATCCTGTTTTCAAATTCTGCTCTTTGGCTCAAAATTAATAATTAATAAATAAGTTTGTCAGTATTATGATCAGTTCATATCACAGTTAAGAAAATTTATTATTTTAAAAAAAACCATTATGAAGAAATACCTGTTTATTATTAGCCTAATGGTATTATTCCATTCATGCCGTGTACCTGCTGAAGAGGTCATACCTGGCGCTTATCTGTTTAGTGATTATGACAGTCTCATTAAGGGGAAAAAGGTGGGCATTGTGGGCAACCATACCAGCATGGTAGGGCAGGTCCATCTGGTGGACACCCTCCTTTCCAGGAAGGCAGATATAAGAAAGATTTTCGGTCCGGAACACGGCTTCTGGGGTGATGGGAATGCAGGTTCAAGGATACTGAACGAGAAGCACCCGGTACATGAGATAGAAATAATCAGCCTGTATGGAAATAAGAAGAAACCAACAGATGAAGATATGGAAGGGATAGATATAATGATATTTGACCTTCAGGACGTTGGGGCAAGGTTCTACACTTATATCTCAACCCTGCAATATATAATGGAAGCGTGTGCACATAATAATATCATTCTTATCGTTCTGGACCGCCCCAATCCTAACGGGTTTTATGTTGACGGACCTGTGCTGGACACTGCTTTCACTTCCTTTGTGGGACTTACCCCCATTCCTCTTGTACATGGTATGACCCCCGGTGAATATGCCATGATGCTCAATGGCGAAGGATGGCTTGAAAACAGTATAGAATGCAGGCTTCATGTTGTTAAATGCCATAATTACAGCCATGATACATTTTATGAACTGCCGCGAAAACCTTCACCTAACCTCCCGGATATGAACTCGGTATACCTCTACCCCTCGTTGTGCCTGTTTGAAGGTACGGTATTGAGCTGTGGCAGGGGTACAGATACCCCTTTCCAGTTATTCGGCCACCCGGATATGCCCGATACCGGTTTCAGCTTTACACCCCGGCCCAATGATGGTGCTTCGGATCCGCTTTTCAATGGTATTGAATGTTACGGAACAGACCTGCGCAGAGCAATGGAAGACGGGCTGGTGCCTGTTCCGCGTCTGCAGTTGCACTGGCTGATAGAAGCCTATAATGATTTTCCTGATAAAGATGCTTTTTTTACCCCGTACATAGATCTGCTGGCAGGCAGTGACAGTTTAAGGAAGCAGATTATTGCAGGCATTCCGGAAGAGAAAATAAGGGCCGGCTGGGATGCTGACCTCAAGAAATTCAGGAAAATACGCAGGAAGTATTTACTTTATCCTGATTAAATTTTTCTCAGGGATATTTATTAATAAACTATGGGGTGCGGGGTGCTTTCGGAATCCAACCGCATATGTCTCTAGTAACTGATATAGTCAGGTATATTCAGTTATTCCGGAAGGTAGAATTGCGGGAATTTCAGTCTGAGAATATTATCAGCCTGTCAGATACCTCCAGGCTGTTGAAATCAAATCTTTCCTTAATGAAAACAAGGGTTTCCTCCATGTAGAAAAATACATGGGTGGGGTCGTCCTTATAATACCATGTCCTGAATTCAGTCTCTTCATGGTAAAGATCTGTCATGCAGTACAGTTTTCCATTGGGACGCAGAAGGGTTCTCAGCAGGTCAAACTCTTTTGCCGGCCGGTGGAAATGCTCTATTACTTCACAGCAGATAATATAATCGTACCTGCATTCCAGCAATCCCGGGTTATTATGAAACAAGGGATCATACTGTACAACCCGGAAATTCTTGTCCTTTAACATTTTGCTTATCACCGGGCCTGTGCCTGCACCGAAATCAAGTCCCCTGTGCTCCGGCAGAAAATCCCTGAGTACAGCACTGACCACCGGGCTGGTAAATTTCCGGTACCCCGGATCGTTAACATCGTTATTATGTTCCTTATACCTTGCTATTTCTTCATCTTCACCGGGAAGGTGGTGCCGTTCAAGAAATATGCCCCTGCAATCCGGGCACTGGTAATAGACCTTTTTCTTTATAGTGCAAAAAGTGCCTGATAGGCCATTACAAAGCGGACATAATTCCATTCAGCTGATTTTATTATCCGGATTTCAGGATGTTTTTCCCGGATAAACCTTAAGGGCCTCTGACAGGGTTTTCATGGCATTCTTAAGATCATCTGTATTAAGGACATAAGCTATGCGTACCTGGTTATGACCCAGACCCGGGGTTGAATAAAAGCCTGAAGCCGGGGCAAGCATTACAGTCTGGTTATTGTATTCAAAATCCTCAAGAAGCCATTGTGAGAACTTGTCGGCATCATCAACGGGCAGCTTTACCGTGCTGTAAAAAGCACCTTTGGGTTTTGGGCAATAAACACCTGGCATCTTATTAAGCGCTTCTACCATGAAGTCGCGGCGCTTTATATACTCATTATATACATCATCAAAATATTCCTGCGGTGTGTCAATGGATGCTTCACCTACTATCTGTCCCAGGCCGGGAGGGCTCAGCCTGGCCTGTGCAAATTTAAGTGCCGTGTCAAGTACATCCCTGTTCTTTGTCACCAGTGCTCCGATCCTTACCCCGCACTCACTGTACCTTTTCGATACCGAGTCAAGCAGTATCACGTTTTCCTCTATTCCTTCAAGGTGCATGGCAGAGATATGTTTTTCCCCGTCATAGCAGAACTCACGGTAAACTTCGTCGGAGAACAGGTACAGGTCGTGTTTGAGCACTATCTGTCTCAGCTGCTGCATCTCTTCTTCGGTATACAGGTAACCCGTGGGATTATTGGGATTACATATTATTATACCCTTTGTTTTTTCAGTTATCTTTTTCTCAATCTGCTCAAGCGGGGGCAGCGCAAAATCTTCTTCAATTTTTGATGTCACAGGCACAATATTAACTCCTGCTGTAGTGGCAAAACCGTTATAGTTAGCATAAAAAGGCTCGGGTGCTATTATTTCATCGCCGGGATCCAGGCAGCTCATAAAAGCAAAAAGAACAGCTTCCGAACCACCCGTTGTTACAATAATTTCGGTATGGTCCACATTGATGTTTATCCCCTGGTAGTATCCTGCAAGCTTTCTGCGGTATGATTCGTTACCTGCTGAATGACTGTATACAATAACTTTTTCCTGCATATTCCTCAGGGCATCAAGGGCGATGACCGGTGTGGGAATATCCGGCTGCCCGATATTGAGGTGGTAAACTTTTCTTCCTTTTCTTTTTGCTTCTTCGGCATAGGGGACCAGTTTTCTTATAGGGGAGGCGGGCATAGCCATGCCTTTTTTAGATATTTGTGGCATATCGTTTTTTTTAATGGGTTCAAGTATACAAAGTTAATTCATCGGCTTGTAAAATTGAATGATTTATAACATTTAAATTTATATTTTTGCACTTCATTAATGATAATTTCAAGATATGGATATACCTTCCAGGTACAAACCGGGTGATACCGAATCCAGGTGGTATGAATACTGGATGGAGCAGGGTTTCTTCAGCAGCAGTCCTGATGATCGGGAGCCCTATGTTATTACTATACCCCCGCCAAATGTGACCGGTGTTCTTCATATGGGACATATGTTAAATAATACCCTGCAGGATGTACTGATAAGACGGCAGCGGATGATGAACAAAAATGCCTGCTGGGTGCCCGGTACTGATCATGCTTCAATAGCTACAGAAGCCAGGGTGGTGGCAAAGCTTAAGGAGGAAGGGATAGAAAAAAAAGATCTTACGCGTGATGAGTTTCTGTCGCATGCATGGGAGTGGACGGAAAAACATGGGGGCATTATCCTTGATCAGCTTAAGCGCCTGGGTGCCTCGTGTGACTGGAACCGCACACTTTTTACCATGGATGAGACAAGGTATAGATCGGTGATAAAAGTGTTTAATGACCTGTATACCAAAGGATTTATATACAGGGGTGTGAGGATGGTCAACTGGGATCCTGATGCAAAAACTGCAGTGTCCGACGAGGAGGTAATGTATAAGGAGGAGGACTCCAGGCTGTATTATGTACGTTACAGGGTCAGCGGAACGGCGGATGAGTTTGTCACCGTAGCTACCACACGGCCTGAAACAATACTGGGTGATACGGCTGTATGTGTTAACCCGGCTGATGAGAGGTATAAGTCCCTCGAAGGTAAACGGGTGTTAGTGCCAATGGTTGACAGGGAGGTGCCCGTGATCTTCGATGATTATGTGGATATGGAATTCGGTACAGGCTGCCTTAAGATAACCCCTGCACATGATATCAATGATTATGAGATAGGCATTAATCACGATCTTGATACTATAGATATATTCAATGATGATGGAACACTGAGCGCTGAAGCGGGTTTGTTTACAGGTACTGACAGGTTTGAAGCAAGAGAGAAGGCTGTGAAATTGCTTAAAGAGCAGGGCCTGCTTGAGAAGACAGAAGATTACAGGAATAAGATTGGCCGTTCAGAGCGTACCAGTGCAGTGATAGAGCCTAAGTTGTCAACGCAGTGGTTCCTGAAGATGGAAGAGCTGGCCAAACCTGCCCTTGATGCCGTGATGAATACAGAGATAAATATCTACCCTCCCAAGTTTAAGAATGTATACAGGCACTGGATGGAGAATGTACGTGACTGGTGCATCAGCCGCCAGCT
>JBKHBA010000145.1:0-6693 GCA_046542595.1 Bacteroidales bacterium
TCATAATTATCTTAAATAGAAGCTCCCTCTCTTTAATTAAGCCCAGATACTTAATATTCAAATTAGCTCCAAGTCTATATAAATACTCTTTATATTCTGGAGTATGATCCATACTTCCAATAAACAATGTTTCTTCTTTGTAATTTAGTCTATTTAATGCAGCCAACAACGTGTGCGCTCCCTTTAGTGAAATAATTCTACCTGCAGCAAACAGAAGATAGTCATTATGTTCTTTAAGGGACATATTTCCAGATTGATCGTGAATCCCATTTGGCACATAGAGTATTCTCCTTCTCGTATATTTTTTAAAAATAGCTATGTGAGTCTTGCAAACAGATATTGACGTATTTGAAAAATTAAAAAAAAGATATGCTGATATATCAAAAAAGAATTTATCGATCTTGTTCCATTTATTGTCCACCTTTGGAATAAATCCTCTTGCTGTTGCAACTACCTTATATCTCAGTCTCAAAAATGGAACAATAAAACCACTACTAATGTGATTAACAAGTACTAAATCAAAATCTCCAAATAATAATGCATGAAAGACTGATTTCCAATAGTACAAAAATGTGTTAATCCTTTTACCTTTATAACCTCTAAACACTTTTTGGTAGTAACCATTGTAAAATCCCTTTTTGTCTGTGTGTGTTTCTACAGCATAAATAGTGTAATCGAATTTTTCTTTTAATATATCAATTACGTTTTCATTAGCACGGGCCGCACCGCCAAATGCCGGAAATCCTTTTACACCAAAAACTGCTATTCGTTTCCTGCTATTCATTAATAATATTATAACATTAGTGGGCACTTAAAACCCACTGATTATTAATTGTTTATTATTTAGTTCTTTGACATCTTTGTAATCGTACTTCGTAAGTATCTCTTTTATAGGCGCTTTGTCGAGTAGAGATATGCTGAGTATTTGTAGAATTTCGTAGATTGAGCGGTCAACTTTCAATTTGTTACCAACGAGGGCAACAAGACAGTAAGCAATGATCGCACAATACATTTGGATTTTAACTGCATTTAAGGTAGTGCCCCAAAAGGATTTTATCCTCAGATGCTGTTTCATCCATTTGAAGAAAAGTTCTACTTCCCAGCGTTTCTTGTAAAGCGATGCAATTTCGATAGCTGTTAAACTGGTGTTATTGGTCAGAAATACAAATTCTTTATCGGTATCCTGATCATAATATTTTATCCGGCGAAGTTTCCCAGGGTATTCCTTCTTTGGATAATACATTTCCAACTGGCCTGCTTGATCATAGCGAACACCCTGTTTTTTATCCACAGGCATGGAATACATCCGTTTGAACCGGAGGTTTTCTTTAGCTCGGGTAACGAAGAAGGCACCTTGAGTATGCAGCCTATACAACCGGCGGTAATCAATATATGCTTTGTCAACAACATAAAAACTCCCGGTTTCATAGGGAATCAAATCCAATATGTTTACATCATGGACATTGGCATTGGAGATGTATACGAAAGTCGGGATAGAAGTCTTCACATCGTAAAGGGTGTGAAGCTTAATTCCACCTTTCTGTCTTCGGAACTCAGCCCACCAAAAGACACTGAGACATAAGTCTATGGTTGTGGAGTCCAGGGCAAATACATTTCCTTCAACATTGATTTCAAAATCGGTTTTGTAACAGCTTTGTCTTGCTTGATCGATTAATATGTAGGCAAATTCTTCGAAGATCTTATAACTACGTTTTTCATTGGCCTTGCCAAGATTTCGTCTGGTAACTGTGGGCCCAAACCCCAAGTGATAATACTTAGATCGGTGGCCTTCCAGACTCAGCATCAAATCTCGCATGCTATCTCTGGTAGTAAGCTGACCGAAAATCATACAAAGCATTTGGTTCCAACAAGTAAAAGATCTGACATATTTATTTCCATCATGCTTATCTACTATCCGGTCGAAAACTCTACGGGGTAAAAAATCTGTAAGCTGTGCGAAGATGTATTTGCCTTGATTCATGGATTGTTGCTTTTTTCAGAGCAAAAATCCACATTTTCATTCAAATCGTCACGCTATAAAAAAGCTCTACAAGTACGGTAAACAAAGTATTTCAAAGAACGATTAA
Source organism: Bacteroidales bacterium (assembly GCA_046542595.1). GTDB lineage: Bacteria > Bacteroidota > Bacteroidia > Bacteroidales > VadinHA17 > UBA9300. The sequence continues at coordinate 2,088 of JBKHBA010000145.1, forward strand.
ATATATTTAGTACCCATTAATGATTGCATAATAAGGTTCATATGCCATTAGTGAAGCAATCCCTTCAGAATTACTAATTACATTATAAACAGGAAATTGTATCTTATTAATCCTGCGAAAAACAGCATACTCCCTGACATCACTAAAATCAGTTATAATGATTACATTCCTTAAACATGATCCTCAGGCAACAAGGTTAATCTCCAATAAATTTAAATCTTTGAATTATTATTATTAAAAAAAAACATATGTTATATAGCATCCAGGCATTCCCATTAGCATAAATATTGAAGGGAAAAACCTCCTTCCTGTCTATTCTTTTACGGAATCTGATACGATCCGGTGATAAAACCGCTTCCCTCCCGGCAGCTTCACAGGTACTTTTGTCTTTTTACTATTATCTTTTTTCTTTCTTTATCCCCTAAATGAGTATTTTCGCATAATAGAAACAAAACTAGACTATGGCCGGTAACCTGGTAATAATACCTACCTATAATGAAAAAGAGAATATAGAGGCTATAATCGGGGCCATCTCATCTCTTGACACTGATTTTGATATCCTTATAGTTGATGACAACTCACCCGATGGCACCGGGGATATTGTTGAGAGGCTGCGGCAGAACCGTCCCGGCCTGTTTCTTATACGCCGCGAAGGTAAGCTGGGACTGGGAACAGCATATATCACAGGCTTCAAGTGGGCCATCGGAAAAGGATACGATATCATCTGCGAGATGGATGCCGATTTCTCACACGACCCCAAGGACCTGGAGAGGCTGTACCAGGCATGCCTCGAGGATGCCGACCTGGCCATAGGTTCGAGGTACATATCGGGAGTTAACGTGGTCGACTGGCCCCTGGGAAGGGTGCTTCTGTCATATGCCGCCTCAATATATGTAAGGATAGTGACGGGTATGAGGATAAAAGACACCACGGCAGGCTTCAAGGCATATCGCAGGGAGGTGCTTGAAACAATTGACCTTGACAGCATAAGGTCTAAAGGCTATGCATTCCAGATAGAAATGAAATTCGCTACATGGAAATCCGGATTCCGGATAAAGGAGATACCTATTATATTCACTGACAGGAAGCTTGGCACCTCAAAGATGAGCGGGGGCATTTTCAATGAAGCCCTCTGGGGAGTACTGAGAATGAAATACAAGAGTTTCTTCAAACAATATAAAAAGCCCGGACATGAAAAAACTGATTAAGGGGGCGGACATAATAAATGAAGGCCTCAGGTTCAGGGGCAGTGTACTGATAGAAGATGACAGGATAAAAGCCATTTACACTGACGGCGGGGACATCCCTTTAGACCGCGATACCATGGTGATAGCAGCAGAAGGCATGCTGCTGCTGCCGGGTATTATAGACGACCAGGTCCATTTCAGGGAACCCGGACTCACCCATAAAGCCGATATACATTCTGAGTCGCGTGCAGCAGTGGCCGGAGGCATTACCAGTATTATGGAGATGCCCAACACCATGCCGCAGACGGTAAACAGGGAGGCTTTGACAGCAAAGCAGGAAAGGGCAGCAGAAAGCTGTATATGTAATTATTCCTTTTACCTTGGAGCCACAAATGATAATATAAGTGAGGTAAGGGATGCCGACACTGCCACAACCTGCGGTGTAAAAGTATTTATGGGAGCCTCCACCGGGAATATGCTGGTGGATGATATTAACAGCCTGCGTGCCATATTTGAACAATCGCCGGTACCGGTTGCATGCCACTGCGAAGATGAGGCCACCATACGCAGGAATATGGAAGTTTACACGGGCAGGTACGGTGATGATATACCCCTGCACTACCATCCCCTGATAAGAAGCAGGGAAGCCTGCCTTAAATCATCATCGCTGGCCGTTAAGCTGGCAGAAGAATATAATACAAGGCTTCATATCCTTCATATCTCAACAGCTGATGAAACCGGCCTCTTTGATAACACCCTGCCGGCAGGCCGTAAGAGGATAACAGCAGAAGCATGTGTTCACCACCTCTGGTTTGATGACAGCGATTATAAAGAAAAAGGCAGCCTTATTAAATGGAACCCGGCCATCAAAACAGCCCACGACAGGCAGTCGCTCATTGAAAGCATCAATGATGACAGGATAGATATTATTGCCACCGACCATGCACCCCATACCATGGAGGAAAAGCAGAAGCCATACACCGGGGCTCCTTCCGGTGGACCCCTGGTGCAGCATTCACTTGTTGCCATGATGGAGCTGTCAAAGCAGGGAAAGATAAAGACCGAGAAGATAGTGGAAAAGATGTGCCATAACCCGGCCATCATCTTCGGTATAAAAGACAGGGGCTTTATACGGGAAGGGTATAAGGCTGATCTCTGCCTTCTTAATCCCGGCCGGGAATGGACAGTGTCAAAGGATAATATATTATATAAATGCGGGTGGTCGCCTTTCGAAGGGCAGACATTCAGCACCTTGGTGGAAAAAACCTTTATTAACGGCCGGATAGCTTATGACAGGGGCCGGATAACAGAAGATGTCAGGGGTGAACTGTTGTTATTCGACAGAAAAAAATAAAAACCCGCCAGGATATTTCTCTTTCTGGCATAAGTATTATTTTTACATTCCAACAGATAAAAACATAAAATAATAAAATCAGATGAGTATAATAAGGGAAAACACGCTTACAGGAGAAGGACTGAAAGATATAGCAGTGAAGATGATGATAGCAGCCCGCACTGCACCCAAAGGGCGCGGACAGGACAACCTTGTCCTCCAGGTTGCAGAAGGCGCAAGCATAGAAAAGATGGCAGCAAGGATGAAAGAGATAGCAGAGGAATACAACCAAGCTTTCTTCAGCAGGGATGCTGATAATATACTTATCTCACCGGTAGTATTGCTGCTGGGGACCACTATTGAGCCGCTGGGACTGGTAAAATGCGGTATGTGCGGGTATAAGAACTGTGAGGAGAAGCGAAAGCATCCGGATGTTCCCTGCGTCTTTAATACTGGTGACCTGGGAATAGCAGTAGGATCGGCCGTCAGCACGGCCATGCAGTACAAGGCGGATAACAGGATCATGTACACTGTGGGACAGGCGGCAATGGATCTGGGAATATTTGAGCCTGAGGTAAAGATAGCATACGGCATACCCCTGAGCGCAAAATCAAAGAATCCATTTTTCGACAGGAAGAAATAATTGTTGACAGGAAACAGGAATAAATAATCAGTACTTCTTTACAACAAAAATCAGTGCATCTTTACAACAAAGCGTACCGTACGCCGTGTCTTTTGCTCCATAAGCATCTCACGTCCACCGCACACCCTGGCTATAGCCTCATCAGTATAAGCCCTGATAGTAAGCATCTCCACCCCGCTGTTATAAATAATCCTGTACTCCTTCTCCAGCTCTGCAATAAGCCTGCGTATCCTCCTGCCATCATCATCAGCACACACAACAACACTCACTGCACTTGCCTGCACCATATTGGCCTTAATACCATATTCATAAAAGAAACTGAAGATCCTGGACAGGTTATCCCCTATGGCAAAGGAAAAATCGCGTGACAGTACAGAGATGAGTATCTGCTTCTCTTTAAGGATAAACACAGGCAGGTCGGGACCCACACTTTCATCACCGCAGATTAGCGTTCCCACTGCCTCACTGTCAGCAAATGATCTTACTATTAAGGGTATACCCTTATTATGAAGGGGCTTGATGGTCTTGGGATGTATTATCTTGGCCCCCGAGAAAGACATCTCCACGGCATCCTTATAACTGAGCTGCTCAAGTATAACAGCGTCATCAAGCCACATGGGATCGGCATTAAGAACACCCGGAACATCTTTCCATACCTGCACCTCTGAAGCATCAATCATACTGGCAAGCACGGCAGCAGTATAATCTGAGCCCTCACGTCCCAGTGTGGTCGACATCCCGCCGCGGGTACCGCCTATAAAACCCTGGGTGAGGAAAATATCCGCGTTATCTCCCAGCAGGGTATCTCTTGCCAGGGCCTCCGACTCAGGCCAAAGAATATTGGCATCCCTGTATCTTTTGTCTGTAAGCAGCACTTTTCGTATATCCACCCACCGGCAGCCATACCCCTCCTTCTTCAGCCAGGAGGCAATAATGCGGCTCGACCATAATTCACCTGCCGGCACCACCTGGTCATATTCAAGATCATAATCCGAAGGCTCATTATCCGCCAGGAAAGCAGCTACACCCTGAAAAGAAGAATCCAAAAAACTCATCATCTCATCCTCCACAAGCCCCAGGTTTTCTATAACGGAAAGATGATAATCATATATCTTCCCGAGTAATAATACAGGATCAGCCGACCTGTCATATTTTGAGTTAATAACTTCCTCAAGTGCGTTGGTCGTTTTGCCGAAAGCCGACACCACAATCACCAGCGGCAAATCGAAGCCTGCCACTATCTTCCCCATGTTACGTATTGCACCAGCATCCCTGATCGATGCTCCCCCGAATTTAAAAACTCTCATTTGCATAATATTTTATTGACTTCCCTCAAAAAAAGCCTTGCAACTTATCCACTCCCTCCCCTGAGAACGACGATCCTGGTACTATTCACTTTGTTCATAAATAAACTGCACCCCTGTCATCCTCATCCTGGCTGAA
>JBKHBA010000146.1:0-6615 GCA_046542595.1 Bacteroidales bacterium
TGCCGCAGGCTTTATTGGTGCACTGAGTTTTACTTTCTCGGATACTTTCTGGTTCTCGGCAGTGGAGGGTGAAGTTTATGCAACATCGTCACTTTTCACTGCAATGGTGTTCTGGGCAATACTTAAGTGGGAAGATGAAAAGGATGAGAGACTGACAGGGAGGTGGCTGGTTCTTATTGCTTATCTTATGGGATTATCAATAGGTGTGCACCTGCTTAACCTGCTGGTACTACCCGCAATTGTGCTGGTGTATTACTTCAGGAACAACCCGGTAAGTACAAAAGGTATTATCAGGGCACTATTGATTGCCTTTGCCATGCTTATCCTGCTGGTGTTTATCCTGCTGCCCTACACCGTAAAGGTTGCCGGCTGGTTTGAACTGTTATTTGTAAACGGGCTGGGCCTTCCCTTTAATTCAGGACTGTATTTTTATATTATATTGCTAACAGGCTCACTGGTATGGGGTATAGGGTATTCAATTAAAAAAGGCAGGGTTTTGCTTAATTATACCCTGACCATACTGGCTGTGATATTGATGGGGTATTCATCATATGCCCTTATACCGATACGGGCAAATGCCAGTCCCCCGATGAATCAGAATGATCCTTCTGATGTTTTTTCAATGATATATTATATCAACAGGGAGCAGTATGGCAGCACACCATTACTTACGGGTCATTATTATTCCGCCCCGGTTATTGATGTGGAGAAGGAAAGAGGTGGGTATATCAGGGAGGATAACAGGTATAAGCCCTACATGAAGAATAAATACGAGTTCGATGACCGTTTTACCACTGTGTTCCCCAGGATGTACAGTCCGGAAGACAGGCACCGTTCCGAATATGAATACTGGGGAAGGGTAAGAGGTAAAACGATTACGATGAACAGCTCGGACGGGAGGCAGGAGTTTATTGTACCTACCTTTGGCGAGAACCTGAGGTTTTTCTTCTCGTACCAGCTGGGCTATATGTATGGCCGGTATTTCATGTGGAATTTTGCAGGCAGGCAGAATGATATACAGGGTAATGGTAACGTGATGCATGGAAACTGGATCAGCGGTATTGATTTTATTGACAACTCAAGGCTGGGAGACCAGGAAGCCCTGCCTGATGAATTGAAAAACAACCCGGGCAGGAATACTTATTTCTTTCTGCCCCTGATACTTGGTATACTTGGCATACTATGGCAGTATAAGAGAGACAGAAAAGGCTTCTGGGTTGTAAGCGTGCTTTTTGTTATGACGGGGATAGCCATTGTGGTTTATCTTAACCAGTATCCGCTGCAGCCCCGTGAGAGGGATTATGCCTATGCCGGCTCATTCTATGCTTTTACAATATGGATAGGGCTTGGACTGTGCTATATAAAGGATAATCTCAGGAAAATAATTTCAGAAAAGCTGGCCCTGGCTATTGCCTTTCCTGCCTGCCTTGTTGCCGTCCCGGTGCTTATGGCCATCCAGAACTGGGATGACCACGACCGTTCCGGCAGGTATACCGCAAGGGATATAGGAAGCAATTACCTTAACAGCTGCGATGAGAATGCCATACTGTATACCTATGGGGATAATGATTCATTTCCGGTGTGGTATGCACAGGATGTAGAGGGTGTAAGGACAGATGTCAGGGTGGCTAACCTGAGCTATCTTTCAGCCGGATGGTATATTAATATGATGAGGCAGAAAGCTTATGAGTCAGAACCGGTGGAGTTTACTCTCGGACCTGATAAATACCAGGCCGGCAAGAGAGAACAATTGCCTGTAACCGAGCGGATTAACAGGCCCTTTGATATAGTTGAACTTATTAAATGGGCAGGGTCGGAGGAAAGGCAGAGTAAGATGGATTTTTCCGGCAGGGGCGATTATTTTAATTATATCCCTTCCAGCCAGTTCCTGATACCTGTCGATTCGGCTAAAGTCAGGTCCAACGGAACGGTAAAAGATTACCAGGCTGACAGGATGCTTGATTTTGTGGTATGGGAGTACAGCGGTAATGAGTTATATAAGAATAACCTTGCCGTGATGGATATGATAGGCACTAATAAGTGGGAGCGGCCTGTCTATTTTGCCAGCACTGTTCCGCCGTCCAATTATATGGGACTGGATGATTATTTCCAGATGGAAGGACTGGCATACAGGGTGGCTCCACTTGACACAACAGGCACCAGGTCGCAGGATGTAGGATTTATTGATACAAGGCAGATGTATGATAATGTGATGAACAGGTTTAAATGGGGCAATGCCTCTGATCCTGATGTTTACCTTGATGAGAATAACAGGCGTATGTTCAGTAATTTTCGCAGGATGTTCGGCATGCTTGCGGAGGCACTTATTGATGAGGGCGACACCCTGAGAGCCGGCGAGGTGCTGCAGAAGAGCCTGGAAGTGATACCGCCATCAAAACTCGGACATGATTATTATTCACTGACCCTTTTCCAGGGATTTTACAGGATAGGGGAGGAAGAAAAGGCCATTGAGATAGCCACTGATATAATCAATAATGCAAAGGAAAACCTTGATTTTGTGCTTAAGCTGGGACCCGGACAGAGGTATGACCTGGATTATGTTACCGGGTTGAATATGCAGGCACTGATAAATCTTTTTAATACCTCGCTGGGCATGGGAATAGATGAGTTGTCAGAGCAGATAGAGCAGGATGTGGACAGGTATTATAACGAGTTATTTATGAGTCCTTCATGAGACAAAGGTTTTTCAGATACCCGGAGTTACTCAGATTAATTTACAAGGATGCATTATTCATGCATAAAGGAGGTGATGAGAAAAAGATATATCTTACATTCGATGACGGTCCCACCGGTAAAGGCACTGAAGATATATTAAATGTTCTTTCTGCTTCTGGTGTCAGTAAAACCGTTTTCTTCTGTACGGGTACGAATATACTTAATTACCCCGGCAGTGTTGAGAAGATAAGGGATAATGGCTTTTCTGTTGCCAATCACGGTTATCATCATATTGACGGGTGGAAAAGCCGGGGAAAGGATTATATCATTAATTGCCTGAAGGGCTCGGAGCTGAGTGGTTCATCCTTTTTCAGACCACCATTTGGCAGGCTAACCGTGCCACAATACATGAACCTTAAGGAGAGGATGAAGATAGTTCTATGGGACCTGCTTTTATATGATTTCGATTTATCCCTCAGCAGGGATTACCTGCTGAAGAAGGCAGAGAGGCTTATACGGCCGGGCTCTGTTATAGTTCTGCATGACAGGAAGGACAGGTGTTCACTGACTGTACTTGAAAGACTTATAAGTATGTGCAGGCAAAAAGGGTATGGGTTTGGTGATATAACAGAGTGAAACTTGCAGATCTGATAGTATCTGTCCTGAACGGCAGGCATCAGTCACATCTGTTTGATTCCTGCAGTTATTGTTGAGGTGATATAAGGATTTACTGCCGGGGCCACAGCTTTTTTTTCTTATATTGGTATATTATTTTTGAAATTTTATTGAAAGGCGAATAATATGAATATTCTGATTCTCGGTTCCGGCGGAAGGGAACATGCCCTTGCCTGGAAGATCGCACAGAGTGATAAGGTTAATAAGGTATTTATTGCACCCGGTAATGCCGGAACGGCAAAGGAAGGTAAGAATGTAAACCTGGATACATCTGATTTTGCCGGGGTGGCCGGCTTTGCTCTCAGCAATAATGTGTCCATGGTTATTGTAGGCCCGGAGGTGCCGCTGGTGCAGGGGATTCATGACTTTTTCCTTGGCAGCGAAAAGTATAATCATATTGCTGTGATAGGTCCTGAAAGAAGGGCTGCCATGCTTGAGGGCAGCAAAGATTTTGCCAAGAAGTTTATGCAGGAAAACAGTATTCCAACAGCTGCCTACAGGAGCTTCAGAGGGGATGAATTTAAAGAGGCATGTGAATTCCTGGCGAAGATGAAGAAACCTTATGTACTGAAGGCTGACGGGCTGGCTGCAGGTAAGGGAGTACTTATACAGGATGATTACGATGAAGCGGTGGCTGAGCTGAAAAACATGTTTTCAGGCAAATTCGGGGATGCAGGCCGTACGGTAGTTATAGAGGAGTTTCTGGAAGGCATTGAACTGTCGGTATTTATACTGACAGATGGTAATGATTATAAGATACTGCCTGAAGCCAAGGATTATAAGAGGGTAGGAGAAAAGGATACCGGGCTCAACACCGGGGGCATGGGAGCCGTTTCGCCGGTGCCTTTTGCCGGTGAGGATTTTATGAGGAAGGTGGAAGACAGGATCATAAAGCCTACCCTGGAAGGGCTTAACAGGGAAGGAATAAAATACAGGGGATTTATCTTTTTTGGTCTTATGAATGTGGGGGGTGATCCGTATGTTATTGAATATAACGTGCGTATGGGTGATCCTGAGGCCGAGGTAGTGATACCGAGGATAAAAAGTGATATGGTGGACCTGTTGCAGGGTGTGGCCGAAGGTAAGCTGAAGAAAAGAGAATTGCTGATATCTGATGAAACGGTTGTTACGGTAATGCTTGTATCGGGGGGTTATCCCGGTGCATATGAGAAGGGTATGGAAATAAAGAATATGGAGAAGACCCAGGGAAGCATTATCTTTCAGGCAGGAACCAGGGCTGAGGGCGAAAAGGTAGTGACGGCAGGCGGACGCGTTCTGGCTGTGAGCTCTTATGGTTCGGATATGAAGGAAGCGCTTGACAAATCATATGCCAATGCAGAAATAATCGATTTTAACGGAAAATATTTCAGGAAGGATATTGGATTTGACTTATAGAAAATATGCTGCTTAAGATTTACAGGGGAATTGGTCCGGGTACAATGCTGGTTATTTTGATAAGCCTGGTACTGGTATGGCTTCAATCACTCATTAATCCTTCTGCGCCGGCTATGTACCATGATAATAATCCTGCCCCCTTATATTCGCTGCTGCTTAGTCTTTTTGAGGGCAGGCCGCTGGCAGGCACTGTCTTTTCAATGATACTGGTAATGCTGATAAGTATCTACCTGGTAAGTTTTAACACAAGGCTTTTTTTTATTAATGAGAGAACCTTTTTGCCTGCTTCCCTTTATGTCCTTTTGAGTGGATATATCACCACCAACCAGGTATTGAATCCTGTTCTGCCGGCTTCACTGCTGCTTTTGTTGTCCTTTGACAGGCTTATTGTGTCATACAGGAAACCTGGAATAGCTTATAACCTTTTTGATGCTTCGTTGCTTATAGGTGTTGCCGCATTGTTATACACCAATATGATATGGTTCTTCCTGCTTATAATAATTGGCATCAGTATTTTTCGTTCTTTTAACCTGCGGGAGATATTTATTGCCCTGTCAGGACTGCTTACACCGGTAGTTATTCTTTATTCGGTTTATTATCTTACCGGGCGTGATATATTATGGCTCAATCGTTTTTTTATTGACAGCATAATCACCGATGTTGCAGATTACTACTGGTCGCCCGAGTTTATTATTATATCAGCTGTCAACCTGCTGATTTTCCTCGTTTCCCTGCTTCACCTGTGGAGCATATTCAATACCAAGAAGGTGAGGTCCAGAAAGATATTCTCGCTCTTTACCTGGATGCTTTTACTTACTGCCGGTATATATTTCTTAATACCTTCCACCTCGGTGGAGCTGATGTACATATTTATTATACCCCTGGTATATATCCTTACGCATCATCTTGTTATGATAAAGAATAAAAAAATAGCAAATTACATATTTGCTATCATTTTTCTGTCAGTGTTATTTATGCAACTCAGATGACCGGCGGATTATATTTTTTAGCAGACAGGTAACAGCCGGTTTTGGGGCTGCGGGCTTGAAGATGTCAGCCGGTGGCTTATTTAACGAGTGAGACAATACCTACTCCCATTCCTTTCTCCCCTTCCCTGAATGAATACCACAGAGTATAGAGGCCTGTTTTATTACAGGAAAACTCAACCGAGGAGTACACTTTGCCGTTCTTCTCATTCAGGGAGCTGGTAATCATCTTTTGCTTATCATATAAGCGGATGACCAGTTCGCCATCAGAACTTTCAGCGTTGCACTGGGTGAACAGGTATGTCTGTTTCTTCATCAGGTACAAATTCTCTTTATATACGGGAACATTATCAGGGTCGGTGGCTTCCGGCAGTTTAATCACATAATCTTTCAGGTATGTGGTGTTACCTCCTATACTGAGAGCACAATCACTGACCATCTCCTGCTGATCCTGGGCGTTCAGAGAGAACGCCATCAGTAACAAGCTGAAAAATATTAATATTGTTTTATTCATATCCAGGAGTTAAAGTGATATTATTTTGTTTCTTATCTCTTCAGTTTTCATTATTATCCTTTCAAGCACTTCATCACTGAACCTTACATTACTTTCTTCATGTTGTACTACAACAAGCCTGCCATCTTTTTCCACTGTCTCAGGCTCACCGGGAGTGTATGTAATATCCACATCTGAGTATTCACGTTTCAGCTGTTCAATGCTGTCATACAGATCACTGTATTCATCACTTGACTCATTATACGGTCTTAGCAGCATGAGAAGGTCATTAATGATAATCTTTTGCTCCGCTATCCTGTTCTTAAGATCCATATGCGGATAATCCTTCACAACCTGGCATGCCAGGTACTGGCCTTCAATCCATACACC
>JBKHBA010000147.1:0-6579 GCA_046542595.1 Bacteroidales bacterium
TATGATTCTGTCTCATCAACACTCATGCCTCTTAGCGAGCGCAGTATGGCGGGACTGCAATATGATGCGGGATGGGTACGGATAAAATCCTTGCTGTAGTCATTTATCTCTTCAATGGCAAGGTCGCGCCGGGATATCAGCCTGCCGGCCTCTTCCGTATCCCCGGCCTCTTCTGCAGCCTCTGCCTGGCGGAAAAGGCTCATCACCTTCTGATATAAAGGTTCCAGTCCGCGGTTATACTCATCAAACTCATACTGTGTAACAGATCCTGTTACCTCAGCATCAAATAATGAATCGGCATGAGCCCTGATCATGATATCAGTGTTTTCAGGATAAAACATAAAGACACCCCTTCTCCCTTTGACAAACAGATAGTGAGGCCTGGGATAATCTATCATGCCGGTGCCAAAGCGAAAAAAGCCATCATCAACGGCGGCCGAATCCACCACTGCAAATTCATCCGACACCCTTTCCTGCAGGTACACCATACCCTCATCCAGTCCTTCCAGATAGCCTTCTATCAGGTATCCTTTGCCGCTTGAGCATGAGACGGCAGTAAGTACCAGGACATAAAGAACAACCGCTTTGTACATGATATCTCTGTATTAATAATACAAAAGAAAAAAATATATCAATTCCCTTTCTTCTGATGGTATTTTTCCAGCAATTCAGCTGCTGCCGAATAAGATGTTATCTTACCGTCATGCAGCTCTTTTTCCAGCTCTGACAGCCTCATTTTAATATCCGCGTCATCATAAAACGATGCCTTAAGGTTATCCATAATTGTATCATGCATCCTTATGACAGACTGCCTCTTCCTTTTCTCATAGAAGAAACCGTTGTTCCTGGTAAACTCCAGCTGCTCGCTTATTGTATCCCATATCTCATTTATACCCCTGGCTTCCAGGGAACTGCAGGTCAGCACCCTGGGTTTCCATCCTGATTCACTGGGAGGGAAGAGCGAAAGTGCACTCTGAAACTCTGTCTTTGTCATTTCAGCCCTGTGGATATTACTGCCATCAGCCTTATTGATAATAATGGTATCAGCCATTTCCATTATCCCCCTTTTTATTCCCTGCAGCTCATCACCCGCACCCGATATCATAAGCAGCAGAAAAAAATCGACCATGGAATGCACCATTGTCTCGGACTGCCCCACTCCCACTGTCTCAACAAAGATGGTATTAAAGCCGGCAGCTTCGCACAATATGATGGACTCCCTTGTTTTTCTTGCCACCCCGCCCAGCGAGCCGGCTGAAGGTGAGGGCCTGATAAATGCTGCCTGGTCATTGGCCAGCGCCTCCATTCTTGTTTTATCGCCCAGTATGCTGCCCAGCGACCTTTCACTGCTGGGATCAACGGCAAGCACCGCCAGCTTCCTGTTCATAGCGGTGATCTTTTTACCCATGGTCTCGATAAAGGTACTCTTACCGGCGCCGGGCACACCCGTAATACCTATCCGCACAGAATCTTCCCCGTAAGGAAGGCATGCCTCGATAATCTTCTGGGCAAGATCAAAATGTTCCTTTTTATTACTCTCCACAAGGGTTATGGCCTGGCTCAGCATGGGAATATTACCCTCCAGTATGCCGTCGACATACTGGTTCAGCGAATATTGCCTTTTTCTTTTCCTTGTTCTGGCGGCAAAGACGGGATTGACAGCCGGCGGCTGCGGTACGCCCTTATTAACTGACAGTGACGTTTTTTCCTTATTCTTCTCTTTCTTGTCCCCCATGCACCTGATTAGTCATTTGCCAGTACAGTACCGCTGACCACAAGGCTTACCTGGCTGTTCTCAGGATCATTGGTAATAACAGTTATCACCTTATGCTGCTTGCCCTTACGCACTCCTGCATCAAACACAGCCTTTATAGTGCTCGATTCTCCCGGCTTAATGGTTGTATTGGCAGGTGTGACGGTTGTGCAGCCACATGATGACCTCACCTTACGGATAATAAGATCGCTCTTGCCTGAGTTCTTAAATTTAAATTCAACATCCGCTTTCTCCCTTTGATTAATCTCACCAAAGTCATACCTTGTTGTTTCCAGGTCGAATACGGGTGCATTCTCAAGCTCACTTTTGGACCATGAGCTAAAATCTTCCACAAGGTTGGCTGAGACAACAAAATAGGTCCTGTCGAGCACCTCTCCATTGAGCACCACGCGGATAAGATGGTTAACATAACCCCAGTCACTGACACTGCCGGCATCATATCGCCCTTCAATAATACCCTTCTCTCCCGGTTCCAGGGTTGCAGGCTTTGCCTTCAGCTCTACATGCGCGGGCACCCTGTCAAAGCCCAGTGTTACAGGCTTATCGGAGGTATTTATTATCTCCATAACCCTGATCTTTTTCTTCCCGTGTTCTATATCGGTAAAAGCCATGTGGTTGCTTTTGAACCTCAGGTCGCCAGCCTCAAACCTGTATATTTCCTCTACCGTAAGCTCCTTTGGGATAACATCCCCTTCAATAATCAGAACATGCACGGCAGGGTTCGTATTGGTATGAACAGTAACGGTTTTCTTAAACCTGTTAGGCCGGTTACGTGGATCATAGGTAACGGCAACAAACCCTTTCTCCCCGGGTTTCACAGGATGCCTGGTCCATTCCGGTGATGTACACCCGCAGGAGGCTGTAACCCTGCTTATCAAAAGGTCCGATGTTCCGGTGTTCTCAAATTCAAATTTATGTGTCTGCGGACCGGCTTCCTCCTTAAACCTGCCATAGTCATGACTCTTATTGTCAAATTCAATTGCAGCACCATTAGGCTGGGCAGATACCATCAATGATGTAAAAAGGATAATAAGTAAAACCTGTATCTTTCTCATGTCTGTCCTGTATTTTTTTATTCGTTATCAATCTCTTAATTCTCAGACAAAAAACAGAACCAATTAGTTGCACTGTTTGTTTGACATACAAAATTATCAAATAATGAACCAAAATTAATAAAGTTTGATCTTTTTCGCTATTTGTTCATAACATATTATCTTAGCCTTGTTTATTCAGATAGCTTTTGGAATAAATTTTGAAGCCAATATTTTCACCAAAATCAAATGCTCATTTGAAATTAAGGATCAGACATATAATACTGACAGTAATATTTTTATTGCTTAGCCTGACCGGGAAAAGCCAGTTTTATAACGGGCTGCAAATGACATTTGGCAAAAACCGGCTTCAGCATTACGATTTTTACTGGTCATACTACCGCTTTGATTATTTTGATGTCTATTTCAATGAATATGGCAGGGAACTGGCACAGTATACTGCTGCTGTTGCGGAAGAGAAGATAGCCGAGATAGAGGATTATTTTGATTATATGCTGGAGAAAAGGCTGCTGCTTATCACATATAATCTCCATGGCGAGCAAAAACAAACGAATATCGGACTGGTAACAGGCCAGGGCGATTATAATATTGGGGGCTTTAACCGCACGATAAAAAACAAGGTAATGCTCTATTACGAAGGTGATCATCAGGCATATGACCGCCAGATAGCAGCCTCGGTCACAGAGGTAATGATTAACGAGATGCTTTATGATGCTGACAGCAAGGACAGGGTATCCGGATCATCACAGATACAGCTGCCCGACTGGTACCAGAAGGGCCTTATCAACTATATAGCCTTTGGATGGGATTATGAGACGGACAACATGGTGAGGGACGGTATACTCTCAGGCAGGTACGAAAAGCTCAATTTCCTGGAATATGAAGATGCCGTGTATGCCGGACAGTCGTTCTGGAGGTATATAGCCAAAACCTACGGTGATCCTGTAATTCCAAATGTTATTTACCTTACCAAGGTATATAAGAACGTGGAAGACGGGCTGATGTATGTCCTTGGCATGAAACTGAAAGACCTGCAGAAAGAATGGTATGAGTATTACCGTGATTATTATGAAAATTTAGAGAATGATGAGCCTGAAGACGAGCCCGGGCAGAAGATACATGAAACAAAGAAGAGAAGGATAATACAGGATGTCAGTGTGAGTCCGGATGAACGCTATGTTGCCTATATAACATACAACTGGGGAAAACGTAAAATATGGGTTCATGACACTGAAACAGGCAAGCGTGAGAAGATAGCAGCCCTTGAACCTAAGTATGAGCAGGTGGCCGATATCAGCTACCCTGTAATAGGATGGCACCCGGGCAGCCGCATACTGACATATATAAATGAAGAAAAGGGTGACCTGAAGATATATTTTCACAGGCTGCAGAGTGGCGAGACAGAAAGCCGCAACCTGCTCTATTTCGATAAGGTGCTCGACTTTGACTATTCGCCCAACGGCAACAGGCTGGTGATGTCGGCCGTGAAAAACGGGCTTACGGATATATTTGTTCATACCATTGCTTCAGGCACCAATGAGCAGGTAACACGTGATGTGGCTGATGACCTTAACCCAAGGTATGTGAAACCCGGCGGTAACAGTATAATATTCAGCTCCAACAGGCTCAATGACACACTGGACATCCCCTTTGACCCGCTGGAAGAAACGGCACTCACCTATAATCTTTTCAGCTATGACCTGCAAAAAGATAATAAGGTGGCTGTACGATTGTCAGAAGGAAATTATATTGAAAGGATGCAGCCTGTGCCTGAGAATAAAAGGGAGCTTTATTACCTGGGCGATAAGACAGGGGTGATCAATAAATATATTGCGCGGTCCGACAGTGCCATAAGCTATATAGACACCACAACCCATTACAGGTACTTCATCAGGTCAGAACCTGTAAGCAATTATAACAGGAATATAATAAAGCATGATATTGCAGGCAGCAGGGTGGCAGAGATAATATTTAAGGATGGTAGTTACCACCTGTATACCGGCCCTGTTGAAGGGCAGAACCCCATCCCTGAAGATGAGCTTATCACCACCCCTTTCAGGGAGGAAAAGACAGCCATACTTCACAAAGCAGACAGCATTGAGCAGCTGAGACAGATGCTGATAGAGGAAGACAGGCGGAGAAGGGACACCCTGACAAAGCCACTGTACGAGTATTATGCCACTGATGAGCCCATAGATTTTAATTTCTATATCTTCGAAAAGGAAAAAGAAAACTACTATGAGCAGCAATGGCGTGATGAGAAATATATGGATATTGACCTGGATACGGGCAGGATTGATTTTCCGTCAATAAGGATTTACCAGCCATCATTCTATAATAACTATATAGCCAACCAGATAGATTTCAGTTTCCTGAACCAGTCATACCAGGCATACAGCGGCGGTGCCCCATATTTCAATCCCGGCTTTAACATGCTTACCCAGATAGGGGTGGTTGATCTTTTCGAAGACTACAAGGTAACCGGGGGATTCAGGTTTGCAGGCAATTTTGACAGCAATGAATACCTATTAAGCATAGAGAATTTGAAAGGCAGGTTCGATAAGCAGCTTGTTTTCCACCGGCAGGCACTCAACAGCTATAATGATACGGCCTATTACAAGATACACAGCCATAACCTCTATTTCACCCTGGCTAAACCCATCACCACGGTACTGGCACTGAAAGGAACAGTCAGCTACAGGAATGACAGGTACGTGGAGCTGGCAACAGATATAAGCTCACTGCACAGCGATGCCGTACACCGCCACTGGGCGGGACTTAAGGGTGAAGTGGTATATGATAACACAAGATTCAGGGGCACCAATATATATTTCGGTACACGCTTTAAGGTTTTTGGTGAATATTACCGTGATATACAGACAAACAAATCTGATATGTTTGTCATAGGGGGAGATTTCAGGCATTACCTGAGGATACACAGAGACCTGATATGGGCCAACAGGTTTGCTGCCAGCTCATCCTTCGGACCAACAAAACTGCTGTACTACCTGGGAGGAGTGGATAACTGGTTGGGATTTCTTTTCAACGATATTCCCATGTTTGATCAGTCAATACCTGTAGACCCCGGAACTAATTACGGCTTTCATACTCTTGCTACCAATATGAGGGGCTTCAGCCAGAATATAAGAAACGGTAATAACTTTGCTCTTATCAACAGTGAGATACGCTGGCCCGTAATAAGGTATATAGCGGGCCGGCCTTTGAAATCAAAGATCTTAAATGATCTCCAGCTGGTGCTCTTTGGCGATGTGGGCACAGCATGGAGCGGACTGCATCCGTGGACCGGGGATAACAGCTGGGATACCGAGACATTGGAGAACGGGCCGGTGAAGGTGGTACTGGACACTAACAGGGAACCCATAGTGGGAGGCTTTGGCTACGGACTGAGGGCCAATATATTCGGGTATTTTGTCAGGGCCGACTGGGCCTGGGGTGTTGAAAACTCAATTATACTGCCCCGGGTATTCTACCTCTCCTTCAGCCTCGACTTTTAGCCATCTATAATTTATCATATGGACAGACTAGCAGAAATAATCACAGCAAAAGCCAATGAATTATTTGATGAAACAGTAAGGCTGAGAAGGCATTTCCATATGTACCCCGAACTATCATTCAGTGAATACGATACATCAGATTATATCTGCAGTTACCTCGATAAACATGGTGTTGATTATACAGCTAAGCTGGCGGGAACAGGTATAATAGCGTGGATCAACGGTGAGAAGAAAGAAG
>JBKHBA010000148.1:0-6569 GCA_046542595.1 Bacteroidales bacterium
GAACTGGTGGGATACGGGATAGGTGCACCCATGGGTAATATCTATAAGGGCATAATGGAGCGGCCCTCAAACCTGCCCTGGAAAGGCATACTGCCCCTGGCCGGGCTCTTTTCAGAGCACACATCTTTACCTGTCACGGTAAGCAATGATGCCAATGCCGCAGCCATGGGTGAGATGATATACGGAGGGGCCAGGGGCATGAAGAATTTTGTTGTCATCACACTGGGTTCCGGACTGGGCTCAGGCTTTGTTATAGATGGCAGGCCGGTGTACGGTGCCAGCGGCTTTGCGGGGGAACTGGGACATACAGCTGTAAGACAGGGCTCCTCAGGCCGTATATGCGGCTGTGGCCGTAAGGGATGCCTTGAGACATATGTATCGGGTCCGGGCATCAGCCGTACGGTGCTGAAGATAATGGCAGACAGCATTACAGACAGTCCACTCAGGGAGGCAAACTTTAAAATCCTTAACTCAAAGATAATATATGAGGCAGCACTCAGCAAGGACCCCATAGCGCTGCAGGCCTTTGAATACACAGGAAAGATACTGGGATGCAAGCTTGCCGATGTGGTGGCCCTTACTGACCCTGAGGCTGTATTTCTTTTCGGCGGACTGGCAGAGGCCGGGGACCTTATATTCGGCCCAACACGCAAAAGCATGGAGGAAAACCTTCTGGGCATATACAGGGGCAGGGTTAAGCTGCTGCCCTCACAGCTGAGCACACATAATGCTGCCCTGCTGGGAGCCGCATCACTGGTATGGTCAAAAAAGTAAACAGACTAAAAAGAAAACAATATGACTAATTTTCCTGAACTGCTTAATTATATACTGGGTATATTCTTTATAATAATAGTTTTCTCCCTGGGCTATGCCTACCTTAAGCCGCACAGGATACATAAGCAGTATCCCATCTCAACACTGCTGCTTAAGACAAGCTACCTTGCCTACCTGCTGACCATACTTATCATTATTTACCTGTCGAGCCTCGTGAAAGGAGGCCTTGCCGAGGTGTTTATGGATGTGGAGTTCTTTGCCTTCCTTATTGTGCTTTTTGTGCCCACCATAGGTGTTTTTGCACGCAAGCTGGGACATTTCAGGAAACAAAGGGAGAATTATTATTATTTCTTTACAGTCGTCAATATACTCAGCATTGCCGCCCTGGTAATAATGTTCATTATATAGAGTTTTGGCCCGGACCCTGCCCTTATCCTAAGACCCCGGGAGCGGGCTGAAAAAAATAAGCCTGACCGGCTGTGCAACAGCATGGCAAAAGGCCTCCTTTTGATATTTTTTCCTACATTTACATCTTAACAAATAAAATAACCGGCATATGATTAAGGAAAGATTTGTTGGATACGTCGAAGACAGCATCAGGAAAAACTGGGACATAGAAGCTCTCTCAAATTACCAGGGCAGTGCTTACAGCTACAGGGATATAGCAATAAGTATGATAAAACTGCACCTATTATTTGAGAAAGCAGGCATACGGGAAGGAGATAAGGTATGCCTGATAGGTAAAAACTCCGCTAACTGGTGCACCGTGTACCTGGCAGCCGTAACATACGGGGCGGTTATCGTGCCCGTGCTGCCCGACTTCAAGCCTGAAGACCTTGTTAATATTATCAATCATTCGGATTCCAAGTTTATGGTGGCTGATAAGAATATAATGGAAAAGCTTGATTATGGTGATATGCCTGCGGTAAACACCGTTTTGTCCACAGAGAGTTTCGAATACCTGGAGGGACGCGATGAGGAGGTCAGAAAGATGGTAGCTGATATTGATAAGGTGTTTAATGATAAATACCCTGAGATCAGTCCCGATATGATAAAGTTTTCCGGTATAGATAATGAGGAGATGGCCGTTATCAGCTATACCTCGGGAACAACGGGCTTCTCAAAGGGGGTGATGGTGCCGCATCGCAGCCTGGCCGCCAATATAAGATATGCACAGAATAATATGCCGCTGGAACCGGGCGATAAAATAGTCAGCTTCCTGCCCCTGGCACATACATACGGCTGTGCCTTTGAATTTCTTTTTCCCTTTACCTACGGCTGCCATATTACCATACTGACAAAGACACCCTCACCCCAGATCATACTGCAGGCCTTTAAGGAGATAAAGCCCAGGCTTATATTATCTGTACCCCTGGTGGTGGAGAAGATATACAAGAAGAAGCTGCAGCCGGTATTGAGCAAGCCCCATATGAAGCTGCTGCTTAAGACACCGGGTATCAAAAAGATAATATTATCCAAAATGAAGCAGAAGCTGTATGATTCTTTCGGCGGCAACTTCCATGAGATGGTTATTGGTGGTGCCGCTTTGAATACCGATGTTGAGGAATTCTTCAGGAAGATAGAATTTCCCTTTACCGTGGGCTATGGCATGACCGAATGTGGTCCGCTTATAAGCTATGCCTCCTGGGACACCACAAAGCCCGGTGCTTCGGGCCGCCCGGTGGACACCCTGGAGGTGACAATTGATTCACCCGATCCACAGAAGGTGGTGGGCGAGATAATACTCAGGGGCGATAACGTGATGCTGGGTTATTATAAGAACGAGAAAGCCACAAAAGAGGTTATCGATGAGGATGGATGGATGCATACCGGCGACCTGGGCATAATGGATAAGGATAAGAATATATATATCAAGGGACGCAGCAAGGCCATGCTTCTGGGTCCGTCCGGGAAAAACATATACCCCGAGGAGATAGAATCGCTGATAAGCACCCAGCCCCTGATCTCGGAAGCCGTCATTATCAGTACTGATGATAATAAGCTGGTGGCCCTTGTCCACCCCGATTTTGAGGCAATGAAAAAGGAAGGTGTGAAAAAAGAGAATCTGGAGGAGATATTTGAGAACACACGCAGGGAGGTCAATAACAGGCTGCCCAACTATATGGCTGTCTCCCGTTTTAAGATACGTGATGAGGAATTTGATAAGACACCAAAGAAAAGCATAAAACGATTTCTGTATAATAGAGTTGAACTGACGGATGAGTGATCGCTACAGGTACCTTATCATCGTAGCCGGCGGCAAAGGCCGGAGGATGGGAGCCGCGGTGCCCAAGCAGTTTCTGCTGCTGGCAGGCAGGCCAATGATTTTCCATACTATTGACAGGTTCCTTGAATATGATCCGTATATCGAACTGATAATAGTGCTGCCGCAGGACAGCGTGAAGTACTGGCAGCACTTATGCAACAAATATGGTTTCCGGCATCATCATAATATCGTTGCGGGCGGACAGGAAAGGTTTAACTCGGTGAAGAACGGGCTGTCGCTTGTCAGGCAGGAATCGCTGGTGGCCGTGCATGATGCCGTAAGGCCGCGGGTAAGCATTGAAACGATAGACAGGTGCTTCTCAAAGGCTGAAAAGAAAGGCAATGCAGTGCCCTTTATAAGTCCCGCCGAATCGGTGCGCCTTATAAGTGACAGCGGCGCTAACAGCAGCACAGACCGCCGCAGGGTTGCACTGATACAGACACCGCAGGTTTTCAGGTCGGACATACTGCTTGCTGCCTATGCCCGTGTATATGATCCTTCGTTCACCGATGATGCCTCGGTGGTTGAGGCGGCAGGTTATAAGATAAACCTGGTGGACGGCAACAGGGAGAATATAAAGATAACAACAGCAGAGGACCTGGAGATAACAAATGCCATAATGACTATTCAATGACGAATTGTTTAATATAAAAAAAGGAAAGATGAGAAGACACATACTGCCGCTTATCCTTGCACTCTTTGTTTTACTTAACTCATGTGCAGAGGTGCTGACAGCCCTGGAGACGGCCTCCGGGAGCACCCGGCTTACCGAAGCCGAGGTGGTGGAGGGACTGAAGGAAGCTCTTAAGACAGGCGCCAGGAATTCGGCCCGTGAGCTGGCCGCACAGAACGGCTATTATGAAGATGAGCTGGTGAAGAT
Source organism: Bacteroidales bacterium (assembly GCA_046542595.1). Taxonomy (GTDB): domain Bacteria; phylum Bacteroidota; class Bacteroidia; order Bacteroidales; family VadinHA17; genus UBA9300. The sequence continues at coordinate 3,921 of JBKHBA010000148.1, forward strand.
ATACCTGCCTGAAGAAGCTACTGTGATAGTGGATAATATATCAAAGATACCGGCCGGTAAGCAGCTGGTAGATGATGTGATACTGCGTATCAACAGGGCTGCTGAGGATGCTGCCAGGGAGGCGGCACCCATTTTTGCCGGTGCCATAACGCAGATGACGGTGCGCGATGCCTTCGGCATACTGGGGGGCGAGGATGATGCCGCCACCCAGTACCTTATAAGGACAACATCCGACAGGCTGTTTGAGCTGTATAGCCCGCGCATACAGGCTTCAGTGGAGAAAGACCTGGTAGGCAATGTATCAACACAGGATTCATGGGATGCGCTTACAGGGCAGTGGAACCAGTTTGCAGGTTCAATAGCCGGCAGGCTGGCCGGCGTGCAGAAGGTGGAGACAGACCTGGGGAACTACCTTACCCGCCGCGCCCTCGACGGCATGTTTGTGAAGGTGGCACAGGAAGAGCTTAAGATAAGGGAAGATGTCAATGCCCGGGTCAGCCCCATACTCAGAAAAGTGTTCGGCAGCCTGGATAATTAAGGCAGCTCATATTCCGGACATCTGCAGGTGAAAATAATAATTGTGGTCTGACTCCGGGATTGACGGATCCATCCCCGGTATCTTCTATCTGCCGCTGACACTGGAGCCCCTGATCACCAGCTCGGTAGGTATAACCCTGCTCTGGTAAGGCCTGCTGCGGTCCTTTATCCTGTCCAGCATAAGCCTGGCCGCCTCCCGGCCCATATCATAACCATGCTGATCAACCGAGCTGAGTCCGGGATCAGTAAGCCTGGCTATCTGCCCGTTGGTAAAACCAACAAGAGCAAGGTCTTCAGGCACCCTGAAGCCCAGTTTTTTAACTATCTTCATCGCCTGTGCCGCGGTAAAATCATTGACACAGAAGAAAGCATCTGGACCGGGATTACGCTTCATAAGACTTGGCACTATCCATTCGGCCTCCTCCATCTGGTCGCACTTCACAATATTTTCTTCTGACACATTATGCTGGAACTCATTAAGAGCCCTGATATAGCCGTTGACCCTTTCCCGGGCAATGAGCAGGTTGGGTGGTCCAGACAGGTGCACTATCCTCTTCCTGCCCTCCAGTATAAGGTGCTTGACAGCCTTGTAAGCGCCCTCGGCATCGTCAACAACAACGCTGTCGCTCTCTATCTCCCCGCACTTCCTGTCAAAGAAAACAATGGGTATGTTCTTATCTTTCAGCTGGTGGAAATGCTCCATATTACGGGTCAGCTTGGACATGGATATAAGTATACCGTCAACCCGGCTGTTGACAAGTGTCTGTATATTTTTTACCTCCTTCTCGTATTCCTCGTTCGACTGGCATATCATTACATTATAACCATATTCGTTGGCATAGTCCTCTATGCCGCTTATCACGGTTGAAAAGAAATAATGTATTATCTCGGGCACTATAATACCCACCGTGTTACTGCTGCCACCTTTCAGTCTCAGCGCAATGGGGTTGGGACGGTAATTCCATTTCTCCGCCAGGCCGTTTACCAGCTTCTTTGTTTCAGGACTGATATCAGGATGATCTTTCAGGGCCCTGGATACCGTTGAAGGAGCTATCTGCAGCTCCCTTGCAATATCTTTTATGGTAACATTCTCCTTATTCATAATCAGTTTAAACAAGCCCTCTTTTGTAAAAGTAAGCAAAAAAAAATAATTACCTGCCAATGATTTACCGGCCTTCACCTCAAATTACAATCGTTTGCGGAAACGATTGCGGTAAAATACTGAAAAAGAATTGTATAGCACGGATAATCTTACGAAATTTACTGTATATAAACCTTAACAATGTAATAATTGTTATAGGAGTGTAAGAAAGCAGGTGAGCAAACAGTATCTAACTAATGTCCTCAGCTCATGAAAAACAGACTATCTCAGAAATGTGTAACCCGTTATTAAACAAAAAATCTATGAACAGATTACTGATGCGGCGCTTAATGATATTGATCGCCGGTATAATGATGAGCAGTGCCCTTTCCGGACAAACAATCACTGTTTCCGGAACGGTTACTGATGCATTGGATGGAATTACCCTGCCCGGAGTTAATGTTCTTGTTAAGGGAACAACAATGGGTACGTCCACCAATGCCGATGGTGAATACAGTATTACCACCGCACCTGATGCAATACTGGTATTCTCTTTTATTGGTTATTTAGACCAGGAGGTTCCTGTTGATAACCGCACTACCATAAATGTTGAACTGGAAGTAGACGTAATGGAAATAGATGAAATTGTAACTATCGGATACGGTACAGTTAAGAAGGAAGATTTAACAGGGTCGGTATCTACGATAAGCTCCAAAGATTTCAATCGCGGCTCAATAACATCAGCACAGGAACTGCTGGTGGGAAAGACGGCAGGTGTTGTCATAACAACATCGGGCGGAGCACCGGGAAGCGGATCAACAATACGTATACGGGGAGGATCATCCCTGAATGCTTCCAATGACCCGCTGATAATTATTGATGGTGTACCCATAGATAACAGTAATGTGTCGGGCAGCCCTAACCTGCTGGACTTTGTCAATCCCGGTGATATTGAAACATTCACTGTTTTGAAGGATGCATCTTCCACGGCCATTTATGGTTCAAGGGCATCCAATGGTGTTATAATTATC
>JBKHBA010000149.1:0-6551 GCA_046542595.1 Bacteroidales bacterium
ATCCAAAACACCATTTATATAAATATACAGATCATCATTCTGATAATCAATTACACCTGCAATATGATGCCACCCGGTAGTGGAAACTGTGCTGTTTGAGGAAGTGCTTCTACCACCCTCGGTATTATTACTTCTTGCCAGGAGCGTAATTGTTTCATTACTGTTAACCTGTATGGATGCACGTGACAGGTTGGTTTTGTTGCTTGAATTTATAGAATAAGCCTGCAACACTCCGGTTGAAGAATGATTTTCTATATTAACCCATCCGCTAAGGGTAACCTGTTGCAGGTTCCGGACAATTGAATTATTGTCAGGTAACTGAATTCTGTCGATTGCCTCAAAATTCCTGCCCAAACCTATCTTTCCGCCTATATCAGAAGTACCGTTATTGTTACCATCATTGCCATTACGTGTTGCATCCTCAATACCGGCATCTTCCATATGCCAGACTGCTGTATATCCGCTGTTCCACACACCCTCCTGATCAGACTGATCTGTTGTAACTTCAGGATTGCCATAAAGTATGTTTATTTCAGTATCAGAGGAGGCAGATAAAACCGGGATCCGGACCCATGCTGTATACTGCCCTGTTCCGCTGTTATAATTCTGCAACTCAAAATCAAGTGCAGACCCGTCAGAATCTGTAAAGATCACATCATATCCGGAAGAACTTGTTATATGAGTTTCATCAAGATTTACATCAACGAGTAAAGGATAGTCTGTCAGATCCTGTGAGCCACTTACACTTGCTGCAGGCACTGTAATTGTTCTCACATATTCATAACCGCCAAAGTAAACCTCAGGCAGTGGATCCACGGTAACCGTTATATCATCCGAGCCCTGGCAACCCTGATCATCAGTAACTGTATAAGTGAGGTAATAATCACCGGCTGTGCCATTAGAAAAGTCGGGTGATTGTATGTCCGTATAATCCAGTGAAGAAGACCCTGCACCTGTCCATTCATGGATATCGTAAGAGCCTGATCCTCCGGAAGGATTACCATCAAGTGTGATAATTTCTCCTTCACATACATTGGCGGGGTCAGGGATTATGGATGCGGTTGGAAAATCAGAAGAAGCAGGTTCTACAGGGCTGTTAGTGTTATCTGTTGTGCCCAGGGTATAATATCCATCAGGAAGATTGTCGTCAGCAACTTCAAAAACCAGCTCATAACAATTTTCAATTGATGGAGCGGAGCTTGTTACAACGGAAAAATCGCCTGAAGTTGTTGTCCTGTAAAGCAGGACGTAATTGGAAGGATTCCTGGGATTTTCTGCATTAATTGCTTCTCTGAAATCAAACCTTATGGTGGCATCAATCGAACCGGTTTTGTCAAAATACCAGATGCGGTTCCATCGTGCTTCAACCGAACCTGTAACATCTGAAGTAGTTGAGCTTAATAAGGCATTATTATGACCGAAAAGCAAATATTCACCATTACTGAGCGTTGCATTATTCTCAGAAACCTGGAAACCATTTGAAATAGCCGAAGTATTGCTTCCGTCACTTTCCTGACCGATACCTGCTACGTTATGAATGTAAGCAGCATCATTTCCATTGTATTTATCATTAGATATGGTAAGTCCGTATTTTGCTGCAAGGTAATTCTCAACAATATTACGCCTGGCAGAATTCAGGTTCTCATTGAATAATATCAACTCTGCAACCTGTCCATACCAGTTATCCATTGGTCCTAATCCGATGCTCACATAATCAGCATCAACCACTGGAGATTCCGCACCATTTGTCTCATTGCTTGTAGGTGTGTCCAGGCTCCCGTCAATATACATTATTGCATCATTGCCGCCTGTCCAGTGAAAACTGATCAGCTGCCTGCCGGTTGTCTGGACATTGTTATCAGACTCGTAAGCATAATTATTTGTGCTTACACTTGCCTTTATTACATTAGTACCGGATCCTTCTATACCTGCCTGGTCATACCTTACAGACAAGGCAATATCTTGATCATCACTAGTATTAGAGCTAATAAACCCCCTGTCAACGCCTGTAGATTCAGATTGAGTGACTGAAAAAAAGCTGATAGCAGTATTGCCATTAATATAACCCGCACCGTCAGCATCCACAAGATAATCATCTAGCCCATCAAAATCCAAGGCTGGAAAACCATTAACCCAGCTTGAAAGAAAAAAAGGCCTCTCTGTTCCGGATTGAATAAAATCATTCCCGTTCCCCGAAACATCATTCCATAAGGATACCGGATCACTATTGTTTAAACCGTAAATAGAATCGGCCCGTAACCACAGGGGGTTATTGGCACCGCTGCCCACCCCGCCCGGGCCGGTCTGTGCTATTGCTATATGCGATAAACACAAGAATGCCAGCGGGATTAAAATAGCCTTTTGAAAGAAACCTTTCCAGTTGAAGGTTAGATTAACAGGCAGGCCGTATTTCTCAAGATCAGTCAATCCAAGTATATAAAATATTCATTTGCCCGGACCCAAATTACTTTTTAAGCCGATGCGGTTCAAGTTCTTATACGTTGATTCATACTCTTAGTTGTATGAACCTGTAAGCTATATTTAACAAGACTAAATATCTGTGTCAGAGGTTGCATTAAAAACGTCATTTCCAAGGCCAATAAAGATAATGGATTTTTTTAACGAAACCATCACTATTTGATAAACTGCGATATTTGGCAGATGAATATTATCATCTCTATAATGAAAAAAAGCCACCCTTTTCAGGATGGCTTTTTTTAAGCTTGTTTTTTTCACTTATTTTATCAGCATGGCATCTCCATAGGTGCCAAAACGGTATTTCTCTTTCACTGCCTCTTCATATGCCTCAAAGACAAGATTATAGCCCCCGAAAGCGGCCACCATCATCAGCAATGTTGAATAAGGAAGATGAAAATTGCTTACCATCATATCCGGTACCTTGATCTCGTATGGCGGAAAAATAAATTTATTTGTCCACCCGTCAAAAGGCTTAAGGTAACCATCGGTTGAAACAGAACTCTCGAGTGTCCTGACAACAGTGGTGCCCACGGCACATATCTTATTTCGTCTTTCTTTTGTCTCATTTACCTTCTCTGCTGTCTCCTCGGTAATAATTATTCTTTCCGAGTCCATCTTATGCTTGGTCAGGTCCTCCACGTCAACAGACCTGAAGTTGCCCAGTCCAACATGGAGTGTTATCTCGGCAAAATCAACACCCAGTATCTCAAACCTCTTCAGCAGTTCCCTGCTGAAATGGAGTCCGGCTGTAGGCGCAGCCACCGCCCCTTCATGCTTGGCGAATATTGTCTGGTAGCGTTCATTATCTTCAGGCTCAACCGGACGCTCAATAAATTTGGGCAGGGGGGTCTCGCCCAGGCTGTATAGAGTATTCTTGAAATCCTCATATGAACCATCATACAGAAAGCGCAGGGTCCTGCCCCTGGAGGTGGTATTGTCAATAACTTCAGCAACCAGCATCTCATCCTCACCAAAATACAGCTTGTTGCCTATCCTTATCTTCCTGGCCGGATCAACCAGCACATCCCACAGGCGCTGTTCACGGTTCAGTTCACGCAAAAGAAACACTTCAATCTCCGCTCCCGTCTTCTCCTTATTGCCAAATAAACGTGCAGGAAAAACCTTGGTATTATTGAAGACCAGCAGGTCATCCTTGCCAAAATATTGTATCAGCTCCTTGAACAGGTGGTGCTCTATCTTTCCTGTTTTCCTGTCAACAACCATTAATCTTGACTCATCCCTGTTCTTGGCAGGATATAATGCAATCAACTCCTGAGGTAATTTATACTTAAATTGTGATAACTTCATTTTATATGTATTTTTTAAAATATCCACCCTTATACGTATCAACTAACAATTTGTTTCATGTGCTTAAAAATTTTTGTCAAAAAAATCATTCGCTGTGAAACATGTATTTTATGTTTTAAAATAATGCGCACAAAGGTACTTATAATTAACCTTTACCGGAAGTACTTACCTTTAATTCGAAATCCCTTATATCCATGGCATCTTCCAGCTTATAATCACCGATGGCGGTTCTCTTCAGGGATGAAAGATATGCACCGCTGTCAAGCTGCTCTCCCAGGTCTCTTGCAAAGGAACGTATATATGTCCCCTTGCTGCATAATATTCTTATTTCTACCCTGGGACTGTCAAAATCCAGCAGTTCAAGCTCATAAAAGCTTACCCTCTGTGATTTCAGCTCAACCTTTTCCCCTTTTCGTGCATAATCATAGGCTCTCTTGCCCTTAACACTTTTGGCAGAAAACTGTGGCGGCACCTGGTCATACTCGCCCTCAAAAGACTGAAGCGCATCTGTAATCATATCCCTGTCGATATGTGCTATGTCATAACTACCGTCAACCTCTGTCTCAAGATCAAAGGAAGGGGTTGTTTTGCCAAGGTAAAAATCCGCTACATATTCCTTTGCACTCTGCTGTATGTCTGTTATCTTCTTGGTATACTTCCCGGTACATATTATCATAAGTCCGCTCGCAAGCGGATCCAGCGTGCCGGCATGCCCAACCTTTATCTTTTTATACCCGTAGTGTTTCCTGATTATATTCTTCACTTTTTTCACCAGGTCAAATGATGTCCAGTATAATGGCTTATCAAAGAGCAGTACCTGTCCTTCCTGGAAATCTGAATTTTTATCCATAAGCATATTAGCCCAATATTATAGCAAGCAAACCAATGATCAAACAATATATTCCGAACCAGTACAGCTTACCTTTTCTTACCAGTCTTATCATCCATCTGCAGGCCAGATACCCTGTAATAAAAGCAGCAATAAAGCCCGTAAGCAGTGCTGCCGCTCCAACCGAAGCATTCGCTGAAAAGTCGCCTTTAATCAGGTCAAGCAGATTTACCCCTATAACAGGTATCAAAACCATCAGGAATGAGAACCGTGCCAGCTCTTCTTTCTTATTACCAAGCATCATGCCGGTTGAGATGGTGGCACCCGACCGTGATATACCCGGCAGTACGGCCATAGCCTGTGCCAGTCCAATAATAAGGGCATCGAAATACCCTATTTCCTTTCTCCGGTCCTTCATAAAACCTGACACTATCAGCAAGGTTGCAGTTATCAGCAGCATGACGCCGACAAAAATAATATTACCATTAAATACGCCTTCAACCTCCTTATCAAAAAATAGTCCCACCACGGCTACCGGGATAAGTGACACCAGTATTTTCAGAACATAAACCGTCTCGCTGTTCATCCTGAACCTGAATGTTCCCCGGATAAGCCTTATTACCTCCTGCCAGAAAACCACTATGGTACTCAGCACTGTGGCTCCATGTACCGCAACGGAAAAGCTGAAACTCAGTTCAGCATCAATACCGAAAAGGTATTTTCCTATCTCCAGGTGACCGCTGGAGCTGACGGGCAAAAATTCTGTTAATCCCTGGATAATACCAAGGATAATTGCTTCCAGTAGACTCATTTACTAATTGATCAGGGATTACTCACTGCCTGAAGGCTTTTTCATTATTGCCCATATTTCGAAAATAAAACCGGCCAGCACAATGAGCGGGGCCAGGGTTATCCGCCTGAAACTGAAAATAGCGTCAGAAAATTCCCTGGGGTCTTCACTGCCACCACCTGCCATCAGAATGAACCCAAAAACGATTATCCCAAAGCCGATAGCCATCAGCTTATAATTCTCCTTTCCCAGGGCGAAACCCCCTTCTTCCTTTTTAGTCTTTTTTGCAACCATCTTAGTAATACAGTTTATCTTCAGATATCCCCAGGTATTTACTTACTGAGAAAAAGGTAGACACCAGGTTTATGAGTATTCCCAGTACAATAATCCCACCGAATAAATAAAGCAGTAACCCGATATCCTGAAGTGTAAATAATAAATAAAACTCCTGCTCAACAAAATATAAAATTACCATTAATAATACAATTGAAAAAAGGGCAGCTATAATACCATGAACGATACTGCGCAAAAGAAAAGGTTTTCTGATAAAGGACCTTGTTGCTCCTACAAGCTGCATTGTTCTGATAATAAATCTTTTTGAATAAACTGACAGTCTTATTGTATTATTAATTATGGTAAGTGAAATAAACAGCAGCAGTCCGCTGAATATTAACAGAAAGACACTGATCTTCTTAACATTTTCATTTATCAGGTGAAGAAATGATTCCTGGAAATAAACCTCATTGACCACATCATAGTTCATCAGGTAACGTTCTATATTCAGAACACTGTCAGGATGTGTATAATCAGCCAGCAGGTACACATCTATTGATGGCAGCAGCGGGTTATAACCCATAAAGGTCAGAAAATCCTCACCCAGCTCTTCCTGTAAATTTTCCGCTGCCTGCTCCTTGGAGATATAATCGGTGCTTTTAACAAAATGTTTTGCATCAAGGTCCTTTTGCAACATTCTTATATCAGCTTCCCTGGAGTCTTCATCGAGCATAACGGAAAAACTAAGGCTTTCACGAAAATAATCAGACAGCTCCCTGGCATTTATTAAAACAAAGCCCAGCAGGCCGAGAAGGAATAGCACAAGTGAGATACTCACTATCTGTGTAAGATAGGAACTCCTCAGTCTTCCTT
>JBKHBA010000150.1:0-6543 GCA_046542595.1 Bacteroidales bacterium
TATATCATCAATACTAAAGCTGCCCTCTTTCAATATTTCTTTTACACTCTTTTTCATAGTCTTTAACAGGACTGCAAATATAGTGAGAATGATGGGATTAATTCATAGTCTTTAACAGGACTTCAAATATAGTGAGAATGATGGGATTAATTCATCATCCTTTATGTAATTATTAAGTCATCGGACAGATAACACCGGCTTTATAAACCAAAACTGATGCCGGGTGTTTACTATATGTGATGTTAAAATCTTACTTATATTTAAGATAATAATAAAAATGAAATCTGAGAGATTTGATAAACTGGACAGGTCTGTTACCGCATGGATGGCTGGCAGAGGGCTCACATTATTACGCTGGAGCATAGGACTGATCTTTCTCTGGTTTGGGCTTTTAAAATATTTTGAAGGACTGAGCCCCGCCCAGGATCTGGCAATAAAAACCATCAGTATAGTAACTTTTGGTCTTATACCGGATGCTTTAATCATTTACGGACTTGCCACTCTTGAAGTTCTTATTGGTTTGGGTTTGATCTTTAATATATTTATGAGGATAACACTGCTGTTACTGTTTTTTCAAATGGCAGGAACATTTCTGCCGGTATTTCTTTTGCCAGGGGAAGTATTTAATGTCTTTCCTTATTCCTTAAGTCTTGAGGGACAGTATATAGTCAAAAATATAGTTATAATAAGTGCGGGTATATTGCTTGGAGCTACTGTACGGGGAGACAACCCGCTTGACCGTTTTTGATGACTTCCCTTATTTCCTTAAATTTGTATTGAACCAAATATCTTTAGCATGGAGGAGAAGATTTTAAGGGAGGAAGCCATAAGCAGATTCAGGTCAGGATTTAACTGTTCCCAGGCGGTGCTTTGCTCCATGGCAGGGCTAACTGGCACCGATATCTCTATCCTGGAAAAAGTGTCTTCCGGCTTTGGTGGCGGAATGGGGCATATGCAGGAGAAGTGCGGGGCCGTAACCGGCAGCTTTATGGCCATCAGCCTGTACTGCGGTAATAAGTACTCCTCTAATTCTGAGCGTACTGAAAGAGCATACAGTATGATAAGGAAATTTGATTCTGAGTTTCGTAACTTACACGCTACAACCATCTGCAGGGAACTGATAAAATATGAACTTGACTCACCCTCTGATCATAAAAAGGCTGTTGAGGAGAATGTTTTTAAAGATGTCTGTGAAAAATGCATAGCTGATTCAGTGGATATCTTATCACGGATATTAAAATAGTTAACTCCTCATTTATATTTCCCCGTAAGCATAATGCCATAATTATTCATCTTATTCATCAGGATATTCCGGTGATCATTATTATTCACCAGGGCATACCATTCAGCCAAACCACAACTGTTTTTTTTACTCTCTTTCAGCTTGATTATTCTCAAAAAATCATTGTTTGATTTAAGGGATTTTCATACATTGCCGGCCATTGAACCCGTTTTCTGATTAATTATAAGACTATGATTAATAACTACTTGTTAAATCCCCGCAGCATAGTTGTTGTCGGGGGATCCGATGATATTTCAAAGCCGGGGGGCAAGGTGTTGAAGAATATCCTGGACGGTGATTTCAGTGGTGAACTGTCTGTTATCAACCCCAAAGCCGGTGAAAAGGTGCAGGGAGTGGATGCTTATGGGAGTCCCGCCGCCATACCTGATACCGACCTGGCAATTATAGCCGTAGCTGCAAGATATTGCAAAGACACGGTTGAGATACTTGCAAAGAGTAAAAAGACAAGGGCCTTTATTATCCTCTCCGCCGGATTTGCTGAAGAGAATGAGGAAGGCGCAAAGCTGGAGAAAGAAATAGTTGATATTATTAATTCTGTTGACGGCTGCCTGATAGGACCTAACTGTATAGGTGTGCTCACACAGTCCTACAGCGGCGTATTCACAACACCCATACCCGAACTTGATTCGCAGGGCGTCGATTTTATCTCAGGCTCAGGTGCCACTGCAGTATTTATCATGGAGTCGGCTATACCCAACGGCATAAGGTTTTCAAGTGTTTTTTCCGTTGGTAACAGCGCCCAGACAGGCGTTGAAGAGGTGCTTAAATACCTTGATGAGACATATGAGCCGGGCAGGAGTTCACCGGTAAAATTATTATATATAGAAAGCATCAGCAAGCCTGCCATGCTTCTTAAGCATGCATCATCACTGATAAGCAAGGGTTGCAGTGTTGCCGCCATCAAGGCGGGATCATCAGCTGCCGGCAGCCGGGCCGCCTCCTCGCATACAGGCGCCATGGCCAGTCCTGATGTGGCTGTTGATGCTCTTTTCAGGAAGGCAGGTATCATAAGATGCTATGGCCGCCATGAGCTGGCTGCTGTGGCAGCGGTGCTTATGTCGCCCCGGCCTGGAGGCAGAAGGATGGCTATCATAACTCACGCCGGCGGACCGGCAGTGATGATGACCGATGAGCTGTCAAAGGGAGGTATTGAGATACCCCCCCTTAAAGGAGAAAAAGCCGATGCTTTGCTTGAGAAACTATATCCGGGCTCATCGGTTGCCAACCCTGTTGATTTTCTTGCCACGGGCAACGCTGAACAGCTGGCAGCCATAATTGATGCCTGTGAGAATGATTTTGACGAGATAGATGCCATGGCTGTTATCTTTGGCAGTCCCGGACTCTTCCCCGTTGATGATGTGTACGATGTGCTGCATTATAAAATGCGGTCGTGCCGTAAGCCCGTGTACCCGGTGCTGCCCTCACTTATTACAGCAGGCAGGGAGGTCAGTGATTTCATAGCCAGAGGAAATATTAATTTTCCTGATGAGGTGGTCTTTGCCAGTGCCCTGGCAAGGGTGCTCAATACCCCTGAACCTGCTGTTGAAGGTGCTGAAAAGACAAAGCCAGCCGCTAAGGGATATGAAAAGTCAAAACCCTCTTCTGAAGGTGCTGGAGGTGCCGGAGAGTCAAAGCCTGCCGGCGAGGGTGCTGAACTGTCAAAACCGGACAAAAAACTTATCAGGCAGGTGATTGATAATAATGACAGTGGATATCTCAGTCCGGGTGATGTACAGACTCTTCTCGATGCTGCAGGTATTAAGAGGGTGGAGGAGGCTCTTGCCCGCACCGGAGAGGAGGCAGTGGATAAAGCATCTGACCTTGGGTTCCCGGTAGTGATGAAGGTAGTGGGACCCGTACATAAATCTGATGTGGGAGGCGTTGTCCTCAATATCGACAGCCCGGAGAGTGTCCGCACTGAGTTCAGTCGCCTCATGAAGATAGATGATGTGGAGGCTGTGCTTATGCAGCCCATGATCAGCGGTGTTGAACTATTTGCCGGGGCTGTCAGTGAGCCCGGTTTCGGTCATCTCCTTATGGCGGGACTGGGAGGTATATTCATAGAGGTGCTGAAGGATGTCAGTACGGCACTGGTGCCTGTGAGCAGGGATGAGGCGGGTGAGATGATACGTTCACTTAAAGGTTTTAAGATGCTTGAAGGGCTGAGAGGACAGGACGGGGTAAGCATACAAGCTTTTACCGATGTGCTGCTGAGACTATCCGTTCTCCTGCAGGCAGCACCGGAGATAGGTGAACTGGACCTTAACCCTCTTATGGGAAGTCCGGAAGCAGTAAGGGCTGTTGACGCAAGGATAAAAATAGAGAAATGATCCGGGCATGAACATGGTGAAACGATCTTATCCGGTAAATTGATAGTTTAAACTTTAATTTCAGCTAAGGGGAAATGAAACGAAACGATATATTTTTACTGCTGTTCCTGGCAGCTCTCTTCACACCATTTATTGTCAGCGACAGCCTCTATCATCATTATGACAGGCTTTATTCATACTATCCCTTTACAGCTAGCTTTATCAAGTTTGCCATCCTGGCCACCACCGGTGAGCTGATAGGCCTTAGGATAAAAACAGGCCGGTATTTTGCCGCCGGCTTTGGTATCCTGCCGAGGGCCATGGTATGGGGTGTGCTGGGACTGACAATACAGGCGGCATTCATTATTTTTGCTGCCGGGGTACCTGTATTGCTTGAATTTGCCGGCGCCGGGGGTTCTATAGCGGCCATGACAGGTCCGCTTACGGCAGCCAAAGCGGGTGTGGCCTTCAGTATCAGCCTGCTGCTGAATATTTTTTATGCGCCTGTCCTGATGACTGCCCATAAAATCACCGATTCACATATAGAAAATACCGGGGGTACAGTGAGAGGATTATTCTCAAGGATGGATGTGAGCACAATACTTAAGAATATAGACTGGAACACTCACTGGGGTTTTGTGCTTAAAAAGACAATAGTGTTTTTCTGGATACCTGCGCAGACCATAAACTTCCTGATGCCCGAGCAGTTCAGGGTGCTTATTGCTGCCATATATGGTATCATACTTGGTATGATACTGGCTTTTGCCTCAAAATCACGTACTGATTTTTAACATGTTTTTAATTGGCCGGAGTTTTTGTATATTTAAGGTCGCAATAAGTCTAAAAAAATAATGAATCTGAATTTAAAATATTTTAAATCAAATAATTACAGTACCCGCTTATTATTACCCGATGTTATTAATATGCTAATTGGCTCTTTAGTATTACTTATGGTAATAGAATAATTTTTTCGCAGGGGCGGTTAGGAAAAACTGCCCCTGCCTGTTTTTTGAACCCTGTATGAAAAATTTATTTTATGAGAAATACACCGATCGATGCCTCGGTAGTTGAGACAAAAATCAGAGAGAGTGGTCTTGCTTCACTGGATACAGCCAGCATACGTGAGATAGTGAAGCTGGTTAACCAGATTGAAAAAGAGACCGGTGAGAAATATATCAGGATGGAGATGGGAGTACCCGGGCTACCTTCACCCATGGTTGGGATAGAAGCAGAAAAGGCAGCGCTTGATGATGGTGTTACGGCATTATATCCCAATATAGAGGGATTGCCACAGCTGAAGAGCGAGACATCCAGGTTTATAAAGCTGTTCCTTGATATTGATGTTGACCCTAAAGGATGTGTGCCTACGGTTGGCTCACTGATGGGGGGAATGGTCAGCTTCCTTGTTGTTAACAGGAATGACAGCTCACGGGAAGGCACCCTTTTTATTGACCCGGGATTTCCGGTGCAGAAACAGCAGATAAAGATACTCGGGCAGGACTACAGGTCCTTTGACGTGTATAATTACCGGGGTAAGAAGCTGGAGAAGAAGCTGGAGTCATACCTGCAGACAGGCAAGGTGTCAAGCATACTGTATTCAAATCCAAATAACCCCTCATGGATATGTTTCACCGATGAAGAGCTTGAGATAATAGGCAGGCTGGCAACAAAATATGAGGCTGTGGTTATTGAAGACCTGGCATATTTCGGGATGGACTTCCGCAATAATTACGGCCGGCCGGGTAAGCCGCCATACCAGCCCACGGTAGCTAAATACTGTGATAATTATATCATGCTTATATCCAGCTCCAAGGCATTCAGTTATGCAGGCCAGAGGGTGGGTATGATGGTAATATCCGATAAGCTGTATAACAGACACTATCCGGACCTGCTCAGGTATTATACCTCTGATCTGTTCGGCCATGCCATGGTTTTTGGTGCCCTGTATGCATTATCGGCCGGGGTAACACATACGGCACAGTACGGTCTGCATGCAATGCTTAAAGCTGTTAATGACGGGGAATATAACTATATAGAGGATGTGAAGGAGTACGGAGAGAAAGCCAGGATGATGAAGCAGATGTTTCTTGCCAATGGCTTTGATATTGTCTATGATACAGATATTGACAGGCCTATAGCCGATGGTTTTTATTTCACCATCTCTTTTCCCGGGATGAGCAGCGGCCAGTTACTGGAAAAACTTCTTTATTACGGGGTAAGTGCCATTACGCTTAACATAACAGGGAGCGACAGGCATGAAGGCCTCAGGGCATGTGTGTCGGTGATACCACGCAATATGTTACCGTTGCTGGAAGAGAGACTGCAAAAGTTTTATAATGATTTCAAATAAATGTTTAATAATTTAATATAAAGGAATATGGCCAAACTTAGAGGATCGATAGTTATCGATAATGAAAAATGTAAAGGTTGTGGTATATGTGTTACGGCATGTCCCACTGAGGTTATTGCCATGTCATCAGAGGTCAACAGCAAAGGCTATAATTATGCAGAAGCAGTGAATATGGATGTATGCACAGGTTGTACGAATTGCTCTGTTGTTTGTCCGGATGGCGTGATAACTGTTTACCGGATAAGAGTTTAATTAATAAAAGAATAAGATTTAAATATGGAAAAGGAACTAAGATTAATGAAAGGTAACGAGGCTATTGCTGAAGCTGCAATAAGAGCCGGCACCGATGGCTATTTCGGCTATCCAATAACGCCTCAGAGTGAGGTGCTGGAGTACCTTATGTTAGAGAAACCCCATGAGCGTACGGGAATGGTCGTTCTGCAGGCCGAGAGTGAAGTGGCTGCCATCAATATGGTTTACGGAGGTGCAGGATGCGGCAAAAAAGTGATGACCTCATCTTCCTCCCCGGGTGTATCCCTTAAGCAGGAAGGGATAAGCTATATAGCAGGTGCTGAATTGCC
>JBKHBA010000151.1:0-6525 GCA_046542595.1 Bacteroidales bacterium
TTGCTGGCTTATTTTTCCATGGCAAGGGAGAAATCGCGATATGCTTTGAGTATATTACCCGCCTGCAACACAAGGTTCTTTGTTTCGGTAAGTAAATCCAGGTATAATAATGTCGCTTTTGTACCCGAAGCACCCTTTTTAATGCGTTTGACCTGGCTTTTTCGCATTGAGTCAATCAGCTTTATCAGCTTGGACTGTTTTGTAAAGGACTCCTTTATATTATCAAAATTATTCGACTTGAGTATGGCAATAATAAAGTTCAGGTATTCGCCCAGTTCCCTGCTTAGATTCTTCATGTCTTCCTGCTGATCGGGGCTTAGGGGCGGGTGGTTATTGTCCACATGCCTGAATGCAGGGTTAAACACATAAGAAAGGGAATGAGCACTCTCCCTCAGATAGTCGTGTATCTGTACATAATAGGGTGCTGCATCTATTTTTGTGTCATCCAGCTTCCTTATGAATTTATGCACGTTATCCTTTTTAATCTTGGAAGATATATTGAATTGATTGATCTCTTTCTTTATATTTCTCAATGATTTCAGCCGTTCGGCCATAAAAGATATAACAGTACGGTCGTACAGTGAGGATATAGTGATAAGCTGTTTTATAAGCATCTCTTTCGTTATGGCAGTGATAGTGACCTCATTTTCGGTAGCTTTCACTTCATCTTCCTCGTCCTGGGCTTTCTTAACCCTGTTCTTATGTGTGCGGTAGCTGCTGAGCAGTATTAGGGCTATGAGCACAAGTATTATGATGATAGCTGTCAGTCCTGCCCAGTTAATGAAAAGCGCCAGCAGGAAGGCTGCCGTAAAGGCGGCCATGGCGGTAAAGAACCATCCTGTTATAACCACCATTACACCTGATATGCGGTATACGGCACTTTCGCGTCCCCATGCCCTGTCAGACAGAGATGTACCCATGGCAACCATAAAGGTAACATAGGTGGTGGACAGGGGAAGTTTCATAGACGTACCGAAAGCAATGAGTATACCTGCCACAACCAAATTGATCGATGCCCTTAGCTGGTCGAAGGAGGCGTCATCCTCTGTTTGTTTCCTTCTTGACAGGCTGGTGCTGAAACGGCTGTTCAGCCAGCTGGAAGTTTTTTCCGGAAGAATTTTATTAAACCCGTTGGAAACAGAATTGCCTGCTCTTACCAGCGATCGTGCCAGTATCAGCGATCTGAACATTTCCGAGCCTTCAGCCTGCCTGGCAAGGTTTATCTCCGTCTTGGTTACGGTCCTGGATTTTTTTGAGAACCAAAGGGCTAAAGCCATAATCACACCTGCTATCAGAAGGAAAAATGTTGGTGTTTTTATTTTTCCGGCAAGCGCTGTCATTGGTAGCGCATCGGGTGAAATACCGCTGGCCATCCAGGCCTTGAATGATTCATAACCGGCCAGTGGTACACCAATGAAGTTTATCAGGTCATTGCCGGCAAATGCCATTGCCAGTGAAAAAGTACCTACAAGCACAATCAGTTTTGGAATATTGATCTTAAACAGCCAGGTGAGCAGCTGTAAAATCAGGGTCCATCCCAGGAAACTGTATGTAAGCAGCATAAATGTATTGTCTGCTATCCATCCTGTAACATTTTCGTTCATGAATGATGCTCCCTTGGATCCCTTGATCAGCATGAAGTATATGATGGCTGTTATGGCAAGACCGCCCCAGACAGATCCGAAGTACTTCATATTTCGCTGGTAATTAAAGCTGAAGAGTATCCTTGTGAGGTACATTATCAGCGCACCCACGCTAAAGGAAACAACTATGGACAGCAGTATGCCTGATATTATTGCCAGTGCTTTGCTCGAATTGATGTATGTGCCCAGGGTATGTACGCCGTCAGGGTCACCTGTCAGCTTAATGATGGCTATTGCCACCGATGCTCCGAGAAGCTCGAATACTATAGATACAGTGGTGGATGTGGGAAGGCCGAAGGTATTGAACAGGTCCAGCAGGATTATATCGGTCAGCATTACTGCCAGGAATATGATCATCAGGTCAGCAAAATAGAACTCACCCGGATTGAAAATACCCTTCCTGGCAACTTCCATCATTCCGCTCGAAAATGTTGCCCCGAAAATAATACCCAGGGTGGAAATGATAAGAATGACTCTTAAAGGTGCTACTTTAGATCCGATAGCCGAGTTAAGAAAATTTACAGCGTCATTGCTGACTCCCACTATAAGGTCTGAAACGGCCAGAAAGAATAAGAGGGCTATAATAAAAATATAATACTGCTCCATAAATATGCTCTATATTTAATTATGAGCAAATGTATTTAGCTAATCTTATGTAATAATTAAGTTAATGTTAAGTAATTGTTAAGTAAAGCCCGAATAAAGAAAAAGTCCGGCAGCCAGATGTTCCTAGTTGCTGAGCATGTTTTTTGTTAATCTTATAATATATTCTATGTCAAGAGGTTTGGTAAGATAGTCTTTCGCGCCAAGTGCAATGCTCTTCGAAATGACTTCTTCTTCATTTACGGCTGATAATATGATTACGGGAATATCTTTCCACTCGCTGTTGTTTCTCAGTATTCTTAAAAACTCAAATCCGTCAACATCGGGCATCAGAAGATCAAGGTATATAAGGTCAGGGTGCATCTCTTCCAGTGTTTTCATGCCTTCCTTTGCACATGTGGCAGAATGAACTGAATAGCCGTTACGTTTAAACAGGGATTCAAGAAGTACCAGGTTGGTGTTTGAATCATCAATAATGAGTATGGTCTTATTGCTCATGGATATTTGATTGACATTGGGAAGTAAAGATCATAAATAATGAAATTCCAAATATGTTAAAAGAAACTAAAATATCACCGTTTTATGGTGATTTAGATCATCATTCTCTGAAAAATTTAATTACATTTACTTCTTTAAAATGTTCCATGGGAATGGATCATAAACTATGAAGAAAGGAATTTTAAACAACGAATATAATAACTCCGGAAACCAGGTTCCCGATGAAGGTATTTTTAACTATCTCAGTGCTGAAGAAAAGACCAGGCTTTCGGAGGGTGTTACCCTGATGACCTTTAAACGGCAGGATATCCTTTTCAAACAGAAAATGCCATCGGATCACCTGGTATATATTATAAAGGGGCTCGTAAAGGTTTATAGCGGAGGAAGGGGAGACAGGGTTGTCTGTATTATGCTGACCGGACCAGGTGCTTTTGCTGCCCTGGCAAGTGCTTATTCGTCTAATACTTACAGAAATTCGGCCGCTGCCATTGAAGATACTGTTGCCCTTATGATACGAAAGGAAACAATGAGGGATATACTGAAACAAAACGGCTTGTTCTCCATGGCTATTATTAATCTGATGGGTAAGGAGATACTGGATGTGTCGGATAAGCTGGTTGCCTTTTCCATGAAACAGCTGCCCGGGAGGGTTGCCGACCTGATAAGGTATTTTTCAGAAGAGATATTCAACAGCAGTGAATTTACTGTGTCTCTTACAAGACAGGAGATGGCAGAATTGATTGGCACAACCAAAGAGAGCCTTATAAGAACACTGAATGAGTTTAAAAATGATAAGATAATAGATCTGGATGGTAAAAATATCAGGATACTATCACCTGATCTTATTAAAGTACTGTCTGAAATAGGTTAAGAGCAAATATGATGCAACTGTGAACTCATGCTGTGATTTCATGAGGGAGGTGAATAATAATTTTAAATGTATGACAATAAGTAGTTTATTAAGAGTTTTAATGCTGTCAGTCTTTGTATTACTGCTAACAGCATGTGGTGAAAATGATTACGATATTAAGGAAGGAAGGGGTATAATCTGCTCAAATGGTATGGTTGTGTCTGCCCATCCGGCTGCTTCCCGTATCGGTAACAGGATACTCATTGACGGAGGTAATGCATGGGATGCTGCGGCAGCAACAGGCTTTGCCCTGTCTGTTTGTTATCCCACGGCCGGCAACCTGGGAGGAGGTGCTCTTATGGTTATGCGCAGCAGCGATGGTGAATATACTTCCCTTGACAGCCGGGAAAAAGCCCCTGCCGGTGCTACGAGTGATATGTATCTGGACGCTGAAGGTAATGTTATTGAAGGTATGAGTACCAGTACACGGGCCGCAAGTGGAGTGCCCGGATCGGTGGCGGGACTCCTGGAAATGCATGGGCGTTACGGAGTGATACCCCTGGAGGATATTATTCAACCGTCTATTGACATGGCAAAAAACGGGTTTATGCTTAGCGCAGCCCAGGCAGCATCACTGAACAGAATGCGGGAAAGATTTACCAGCAGGAATGATCATGCTACAGCCTTTGTCAAAGACAGTCCATGGACTGAAGGTGACACACTTGTACAGGCTGAGCTTGCCCTTACACTGGAAAGGATACGAGATTACGGACAAAGCGGTTTTTACAGTGGAGAGACAGCGGGGATGATTATTCGTGAAATGGCAAAAGGAAACGGACTTATAAAAAGTGATGACCTTGAAAAATATAAAGCGGTGTGGAGAGAGCCGCTTACCGGCAGCTATTCAGATTACAGGATCATATCGATGCCCCCACCGTCAAGCGGAGGTATAGCTTTAATACAACTGCTTGGTATGACAGAGGAGAGCTTAGCCGATGACCCGGTTTTTCATTCGCCTGATGATGTTCATCTCATAACCGAGGCTGAAAGACGTGTTTATGCCGACAGGGCTTATTACCTTGGTGACCCTGATTATGTGAGTATACCACTTGAGGAACTTGCAGATGAGGAATATCTTGATAAGAGGATGTCTGATTTTGATCCCCTGCAAGCATCATCATCTGATGATATAGGGCACGGACTTATACCAGTTGCCGAAAGCGAGGAGACAACCCATTTTTCTGTGGTGGATAAAGACCGTAATGCCGTTGCTGTGACAACAACCCTTAACAGTGGCTATGGTAACTGCATAGTGGTGGAGGGAGCAGGCTTTATTCTGAATAATGAGATGGATGATTTTTCTTCCAGGCCTGGTTATCCCAATATATACGGACTGATAGGAGGGGAGGCTAACTCAATACAGCCTGGTAAAAGGATGCTCAGCTCGATGACTCCCACAATAGTTGAAAAAGATGAGGAATTGTATATGGTACTCGGATCACCAGGAGGCTCTACAATAATTACCTCTGTGTTCCAGACACTGGTAAATGTGACAGAGTATGGTATGAATATGCAGCAGGCAGTTGATGCTCCACGCTTTCATCATCAGTGGAAACCTGATGTTATTTATTTTGAAGAGGAATGTGACAGTCAGCTGATGCAGGAACTTGAGGCCATGGGGCATAGTACAAGGCTTCGTTCATCCATAGGAAGAGTTGATGCAATACGAGTGCTGAGCGATGGCCGTATTGAGGCAGGCGCCGACAAGAGAGGGGACGATACGGCCTGCGGTTACTGACAGGATTTTTTATTATCTTTTTGGTAATTACAACGATTTTTTTTTCATTAAATGAAATAAATTAATACTTTTATCAAATTAAAACCTAAAATCAGAAAAATATTTGAATAGTTTCAAATAGCTGTTAATATGAAAAAACCCCTGATAATTCTTGCCATCATTTTGGTTATTATCCTGATACTGCCGGTTATCGGTTTTACAGGATGGTATTTCAAGGAGAAAAAACCGATGGATATTGTTATACTTAACAAAACCGTTCATTCACTTGACCGGGTGAAGCACCGATCTCTTACCTGGGTTCTTGCCAACAGCAGGTTTGTTAAAAAAGACAACAAACGCAAGTATAAACTGACACAGGATTATTATGGCTTTTATCCGGTAAAGCCTTTGAGATCCAAGCAGTTCAGAAAAAGAGATTTCAGGCTTATGGAAACCATAGACCAG
Organism: Bacteroidales bacterium; assembly: GCA_046542595.1. Taxonomy (GTDB): domain Bacteria; phylum Bacteroidota; class Bacteroidia; order Bacteroidales; family VadinHA17; genus UBA9300. Next base: position 5,837 of record JBKHBA010000151.1, read on the forward strand.
GCGGAAAAATATGATGCCCTTTATTACGCTGACACCTATGGGGTCTTCTTTAATGACTGGTACAAGGGAATAAACAGGAGCAGGCGCTCAAGGCAGCTTTACGGGGGAATGAATAATAATGAATATCTTCTCCTCTATGAGATGAATAAACGCAATAAGCTCACCATCCTTGAATATAACAGTATTGATTATCCGACAGCTGCACTTGAACGGTACAAGGTAGAGGAGCTTTTTGGTTTTAAGACCACCGGGTGGACAGGTAAGTATTATTCTTCACTCGACTCGGCCAGTGAGGCTGTACCTGTATGGATGGTGGATCTGTACAAGAAAAGCACAAGGGAACCATGGATTTTTAAAAATGCCGGGGTAGTCCTGCTCAAGGGAGAGAATGAAATTATTGTACTCGAGGAGGGCAGGCACCTGGAGAATGCAATGCCAGTTATAGTGACAGATCCGGAGATCAATGATCAATATGGACTGGCAAGCCAGGTGGCTTTCGATCTTACTTTTGATATCACAGACCCCCGTGATAACAGGGTACTGTCAAATTATAAACTGCAGACAACCCTCGAGGGTGAAGACATGCTTGACAAACATTTCCTGACAAATGAATTCCCTGCAGTTATAGTGAACCAGGGTGATATAAGATCGGTTTATTTCTGCGGCGATTTTGCAACGAGCAATATCCC
>JBKHBA010000152.1:0-6500 GCA_046542595.1 Bacteroidales bacterium
TCAATGTCATACTTCTTATTGAACATATCCGTTCGGACACAGTAGAGCCAGCACAGGCCTACAAAAAGTATCAGCAGGAACACTGCCGTATAGAAGTAATGAAAGGGAAAACCCAGGAACACGGTATCGGTAAGCACGGACCTGTTATGTATAAGGTAAAAGTCCATTGCTTCCCTGACAATTTTCCTGTTCTCATCGCTAAACGAGTCCATCATTGAAGAGTGCAGTTCAACAGCAGCAATCCTGGCCCTGACATCGGATGGTGACAGTGCGAAAATCTCCTGTATAACAGGTATCAGTTCATTCTTTGCTGCCACGTAGTCATCGGCAGTAACAACCTCGGTAGTTGCAGCTACAGTCTCAAAGGCGGCAAGCTTATCAGTCAGCACGGCCCTCTGCGCACTGTCAGCAATGCGGTACGCGGACCAGCTGATCATATTATCCAGTGCAGTCCTGTGAACAGGGTCTATGGCCACCTTACCCAGCACGGAGAGGGCAGACTGGGACACTGGTACAAGCACTGAGGCATCAGTTGAGCCTGCCTCCAGCTTATCACGGTGCACCTGGTATATCTCCCATGCTTTTTCAGGTGTAGGTTTCTCAATCACTTTCAGCAGTATCTGAAAGCCGAATATCGCCACTGCCCATATAAGGATGAGCTGAACGATAATGTTCCTGTTTCTCCTTGCACTGTCTGTGGTAGGTTTAAAGAAACTAATGTGGTAATCTTGTTGGTTCGATTCCATCAGGCAGTTGGTTTAGTTAGTTAGAAATAGTTAAATACGTAAATATATATGAATTATTTAGAACATAGTATCCCCTGTTTATCTTTTATAACATACATCTGATAACCCGTTTAACGACCCACTGCCCTCATAATAAATGAATACGAATAGCTGTCAGCCTCAAGCCTGTATTGGGGATGAGGGCGTGCGCCCCATGAGTTATCACCTCCCACACCCATCTGACCGTAATCAATATTGACAGCTACCAGCTCACGCGGCTTAATATCCGTGGTATGGGTATTAAGCTCCCCTGCATCCGTGCGCCGCCTTGCCAGGTTTACGGGTGCTGCAAAATCCTCATGCAGGTTATGCAGTGCGGCAAAGCATATTGTTGGAATACCCCTTACCATTATACCCCTGCCTTCATCATCGGTAAGACTGAACCAGCGGGTGTCGGTCTTGTACCCATTTTCCTGCGGGCGTATATAGGGCACATACTGATCGGCCACTGACCCTTCCCATATACCAATAAAGGCAGATGTTTTACGGTCTGCATAATTATGATGTGGTCCCCTGCCATACCATCTAAGCCTGTCATAGCGTTCCTTGAGCTGCATCTGCAGTCCCATGCGCGGCAGCTCAGGCAGTCCGGCATCCTCTTTTCTGAAGCTTACCTCCACGAGGATATCACCTGAGCCATATACCCTGTAGCTTATGGTTTCGCCGGCCAGTGTATTCCCTTCATTATCAGGTATTATCATCTCAACACTAATAATAAGCGAACTATCATCAGGCATCTCATTCTGAAAGGCCGTGACTACGGCATTCCTCCCGGCATCTTTCCATACCCCGGCCCTTTGGTCAAGCCCGTTACCATAATCATTATCAGTCAGCGGTCTCCAGAAATCAGGTACGGGACCCTCTTCAAGCAGCTGCACGCCATCCTTCTTCCACGAGACAATAGTGCCGCTCTCCTTGTCAAAGTCGACACTGAAGCCCTGTCCGGTCACAATTATCTGTTCACCGTTATCATTAAATGCAATACCTTCCATAGCTTCCGTACCGGGTATATATTCCCTTTCAGGCAATGATACCTCAAGCTGTTCGCGTGCATATACATGCCCGGCCGGCAGTATCCCCCACTCTTTATTACATTCAAGTGACAGCTTAAGGAAAAATTCAGAACTGTCATTAACTGCCGAGTAATCATACGGGATGGTCAGCAGTCCGTTCTCACCGGGACTGATCCTTAAATCTTCCAGTTCACCCGTCTCAGCCACCTCACCATCTTTCAGCAGCTCCCATCTCAGTATAAACCTGTCAAGCCCGGTAAAAGCATACTTATTTGTCACTTTCAGCAGGCCTCTTCCGGCGTCATGCATCTCAAAGCCTGCATACTGGTATACTTTCTTAACCTCTTCGAGTGCAGGGTGAGCCGATCTGTCGGGCCACACCAGCCCGTTGATACAGAAAATACCGTCGCTGGGCACTCCTTCCGGACCAAAATCACCTCCATAAGCCCAGAACTGCTCGCCCTCTTCATTTTCTTTCAGTAAGCCCTGGTCCACCCAGTCCCATATAAAACCACCCTGCAGCAGGGGATATTCCTCTATCACATCCCAGTAATCCTGGAGGTTGCCCACACTGTTACCCATGGCATGTGCATATTCGCATAATATCAGTGGCCGGTAACTATCCCTGTCCTCTGCATATCTCTCAAGATAATCAATGCCGGCATACATGGGGCACCATATATCTGTATGGTGCTCCGGTGTATTGGTTGACTTCTCCGCCCTCTCGTACTGTACGGGGCGTGTTTCATCCCGTTCCCTTATCCACCTGTATATATCAACAAAATTCTGTCCGTCGCCTGCCTCATTGCCCATTGACCATATTATCACCGAGGGATGGTTCTTGTCGCGTTCCACCATCCTTACTGCACGGTCAAGATGGGCGGCTGCCCACTCCTCTTTATCTGCCAGTGTAATATCCTTGTTATAGCCTATGCCATGAGACTCGATATTACTCTCATCTATTACGTACAGTCCGTACTGATTGCACAGCTCATACCATAATTCAGGCTGCGGATAATGTGATGTCCTGACAGCATTGATATTATGCTTTTTCATCATCAGTATATCGCTGAGCATGGTCTCCCTGTCTACAACATGGCCTTTAACATCATGATGCTCATGAAGGTTAACCCCTTTCAGATAGATATATTCACCGTTAACAAGCAGCCGGGAGTCTTTCAGCTCCACCGTTCTGAAACCTATATCCGTACTAATGCTTTCGAGTGTTTTCCCGCTGCTGTCTTCAAGCTTCAGCAGCAGGGTATAGAGATGAGGTGTTTCGGCTGTCCATTTTTTCACATCATCGATTGCCTTATTAAAATGCACTGAAGCATCTCCGTCTGCGAGGGATATCTCCCTGCGCTCCGACACTAGCTCTTCCCCTTCCCATATCAGCTTATATTCAACAGCAGCGTCCTGCATCCCGCTATCGCCACCCGCTGCAATATCTATATCAAGGCCGAGTATACCGTCATTATAATCCCCGCTGAGACCGGCCCTGGCAAAATAATCGGCTACCCGCACCTTTGGTCTTGCCTGCAAAAAGACAGAGCGCTGTATGCCGCTCAGCCGCCAGAAATCCTGGTCCTCAAGATAGCTTCCGTCGCACCAGCGGTAAACCTCAACGGCTATTCTGTTCTTCCCTCTCTTTACAAAGGGGGTGATATTGAATTCAGCAGGGGTCTTGCTGCCCTGGCTGTATCCCACCATCTCCCCGTTCACCCACAGGTAAAAAGCCGAACTGACAGCCCCGAACCTCAGGAATATTTCTTTGTCTTCCCAGTCTGCAGGCCTCTTAAAAACCTTTTTATAGGATCCCACCGGGTTCCAGTCATGATCAGTATGCGGCGGGTCAGCTTTAAAGCCATAGCCGCTACTGACATAGAAAGGTATGCCATAGCCTTCCATTTCCCAGTTTGAGGGAACGGTAATCTCATCCCAGTCCCTGGTATCATAGTCATCCTTAAAGAACCAGTAAGGCCTGTCGGCAGGTTTTTTGACCCAGTGGAAGAGCCATTCGCCGTCGAGGCTCATATAGCGTGGGTTCTTATCCTTTTTGCCTTCCAGGGCTGAGGCCTCATCCGGATAGCTTATCAAAACAGCATGTGCCTCTTCCCTGTTCTGCTGTATCATGAAAGGATCTTCCCAGTCGCGCGGACTCTTTTCCTCAAAAGTCACATCACTGTAATCGGTATAACCGGTACAGGAGCCAAGCATGGCAGCAACCAGCACTGTAATGGTAAATATATTCTTCATAATCTGTTATTTTATTTTCTCCACTCTGCAGGCTGACAGTTTAAAAGGTGCTATTTTTGAATAGGGGTCCAGCTCCCCGCGTGTGAGCTTATTGACCAGTGCTTCAGAGAAATGCCATGGCATAAACAGTTCGCCTATGGCCACCTCATCACTCTCACGCAATACTGTCTCCAGCTCCCCTCTTTCATTTGACACCTTCACCCTGTCGCCTGTACTGAAACCGAAATTAGCAGCGTCAACCATATTCATCAGCACATAGGCCTCGTTGGCATAATCATTCAGGGACTTGCTTCTTCTTGACATGGTTGATGAATGGTACTGGTATAATATACGTCCTGAATTCAGCATAAAAGGATAATCCTTGCTTGTTTTTTCTGTCTGCCCGGTATATGCCACCGGTATGAGGCTGGCTTTGCCGCTCTGTGTATTGAACTGATCCAAAAAGAGTGTTGGTGTGCCGGGATGGTCTTTATCAGTACAGGGCCACTGTATGCCTTCTTTTTCAATGCGCTCATATGATATGCCCCGCATCATGGGTGCGGCCTGTGTTATCTCATCAAATATCTCAGCCGCACCGGCATAGTCCCCCAGGTCATGTCCCATACGCCTGGCCACTTCATGTATTATCTTCCAGTCCTCCCGCGCCTTGCCCGGCATCTCGACAGCTTTTCTGACCCTTATAACCCTTCTGTCACTGTTTACAAAGGTGCCGTCTTTCTCTGCATACGAGGAGGCAGGCAGTATCACATCGGCATATTTTGTTGTCTCGGTATGAAAAATATCCTGCACCACCAGGAAATCCAGTTTCTCCAGTGATTCTGCCGTATGGTTGAGGTCAGGGTCAGTAACCATTGGGTTTTCACCCATGATAAACAAACCCTTTATATTACCCTTATGTGCTTCATGCAATATTTCCACGGTAGAAAGGCCGTTCTCACCCGGCAGCTGATCCGGATCAACACCCCAGAGCGCCGCCAGGCGCTTCCTGTTCTCTTCATCCGAAACAGGTATATAGCCCGGATACGACATGGGTGAACAGCCCACATCCGTTGTACCCTGCACGTTATTCTGTCCGCGTGGCGGATCTATACCGCATCTCTCCCTTCCTATCTGCCCGCTTATAAGCATCATATTTATAAGGGCAAAGACATTATGCGTACCTGTCACCTGCTGGCTCAGTCCCATACCGGTGGCTATCATTGCCGTTTCTGCCCTAGCATACATACGGGCGGCCTCTATCATTTTTACAGCCGGAACAGCGGTTATCTCCTCCACCACTTCAGGAGTGTATTTATCCACCATCATCTTAAGCTCCAGGAAAGCTTTCACCCCGCCTTCAACCCTGTTTGTTATAAACTTTTCATCAATATCACCGTCAGCTATTATCTGCCTTATCATACCGTTCAGCAGTGCCACATCGGTACCCAGCCTGGGTTGCAGCCATATATCAGCATATTTAACCAGGGGTGTCCATTTGGGATCACACACTATGATCTTATTGCCTTTTCTCTTTCCGGCCTTAAGGTATGTTGCCGTCACAGGATGTGTATCTATAATATTATTACCCGTCACAAACAGGCAGTCGGTGGTCTCAAAATCCTCTATGCTGTTACTGCCTGCCCCGTTGCCTATTGTCTTCAGCATGGCAGTGACTGTTGATGCATGGCAGAGGCGTGTACAGTAGTCCACATTATTATTCCCGAAGGCCATCCTTATAAACTTCTGGAAGATATAATTATCTTCATTGCTACATTTGGCAGAGGCATATCCTGCCAGCGCATTCTTACCGTATTTCTTTTTTATACCCCCCAGCTTTTCCGCCACCAGGTCAAGGGCCTCATCCCATCCTGCTTCCACGAATTTACCGTTCTTACGTATAAGCGGAGTGCTCAGTCTTTCCTTATCGGCCACATAATCATACCCGAAACGTCCCTTTACACACAGCCTGCCGTCATTGGGCAGTACACCTTCCACACCGTTAACCCTTAATATTTTGTTGTCTTTTACCAGTAGTTCTATCTGGCAACCCACTCCACAGTACGGGCATGTGCTTATCACCTTTTTATCTATCTCCTCAAGCACTATTTCATCTCTCAGCGGCTTTTCCACAATAGCTCCAGTGGGACACAGCTGTATACATTCACCGCAGCCATCACATTCAGATTCTGACCACTTATCAAAACCTGCTATTATATGCAAGCTGATGCCACGCAGGGAAAAGGAAAGCACGTTCTTGCCCTGCACTTCCTCACAGGCTTTTATACAGCGGAAGCATTTTATGCATTTTGAAGCATCATAGCTCAACACATGAGAGCTGTCATCAACATTATATTCCTGCTCACCATAAATATCCGGGTATCTGCGTCCGGGCTTATCTCTCAGTCCGTACCTTGCTGTCAGCTCACGCAGCTCATCATGGTATGTGCCATCATATTCATCGTTATGT
>JBKHBA010000153.1:0-6472 GCA_046542595.1 Bacteroidales bacterium
CCGGCAAATTTTGCAATGGCTATGGCCATGCTGCCTATCAGTCCCGCCCCGGTAACAAGCACATCTTCGCCCAGCAGGGGAAATGACAATGCGGTATGTGTTGCATTGCCAAAGGGGTCCATAATGGATGCCCAGTCGTCAGGTATACGGTCATCCAGCAGTATGACATTCTCTGCAGGCAGCTTTAAATATTCGGCAAAGGCACCGTCCGTGTTAACACCTATGCCAACGGTGTTTTCGCATACATGCTTCTTTCCGCGCCGGCAGTTACGGCAGTGTCCGCAGGCCAGGTGACCTTCGCCCGTGACCCTGTCGCCGGCTTTAAAGTTTTTGACCCCGGCACCCACCGACTCGATATAACCTACATACTCATGTCCTATGGTCATAGGTGTTTTGATGGTCTTCTGCGCCCATTCATCCCACATATATATATGCAGGTCTGTGCCGCAGATGGCATTCTTTTTTATCTTGATAATGACATCATTGAGTCCCGGTTCAGGTACGGGTACTTCCTGCATCCATAATCCCTTTCCCGGTTTTGCTTTTACAAGTGCCTTCATTTTCTTCATATGCTGATATTTTTTTGCATAAAAATCTGCTTTTATATTTTCGCAGGGCGCTGAACAATCTCTTTTCCCCTTTCACATAAAATATTTATCATGCTATTTGCGAAAAAACCCAAAGCTTAAAATTTTTATTCTCATTTTCTGTTTTTATTCTGCAGGATCAATATTAATACAAATGTAAGTGAAAAAAGATGATTTTCCGCAGCCTGCTTTCCTGAAACAGATTCTTTATCTTTGCAGGAATTATAATTAACAGGAAAATATTATGACCGACAGACCGAGAGTACGATTTGCCCCCAGTCCCACAGGACCCTTGCATATAGGGGGAGTGCGCACAGCATTGTATAATTATCTTTTTGCCCGCCGGAACAGGGGTGTCTTTATCCTGAGGATAGAGGATACTGACCAGGCACGTTATGTTGAGGGGGCGGAGCAGTATATTATGGAGTCGCTCGACTGGTGCGGCATTAAGATAGATGAAGGTGTGCGTGAGGGAGGTGAATACGGTCCGTACCGCCAGAGTGAGAGAAAGGATATCTATGGCGATTATGCGGAGAAGCTGCTGACGGCAGGATGGGCGTATATTGCTTTTGACACGGCCGCAGAGCTGGATGAGCTGAGGAAGAATGCCGAGGCTGCCGGGGATACCTTTATGTATAATGCAAAGACCAGGGGGGCGCTGAAAAATTCACTCAGCCTGCCTGAAAAGGAGGTTGCCAGGCTGAAGGCCGAAGGTGTGCCCTGGGTTATACGTTTTAAGATGCCCCATGATGAAGAGATTGAGATGGATGATATCATAAGGGGCCATGTGGTCGTTAACAGCGGCAGCCTTGATGACAAGGTACTGTTTAAGGCTGACGGCATGCCCACCTACCACCTGGCCAACGTGGTGGATGATTACCTGATGAAGATAACGCATGTCATAAGGGGCGAGGAATGGCTGCCCTCGCTGCCTCTGCACGTGATGCTGTACCGGGCTTTCGGCTGGGGCACACCCTCTTTTGCCCACCTGCCGCTGCTGCTCAAGCCAACAGGCAAGGGTAAGCTGAGCAAGCGCGACGGCGATAAGATGGGCTTTCCTGTTTTCCCCCTGCAGTGGCCTTACTGGGATAAGGCGAGGGGCTTCAGGGAAGATGGTTATTTCCCCGGGGCCTTTGTCAATATACTGGCCCTGCTGGGATGGAATCCGGGTACCGACAAAGAGATATTCTCAATGGATGAGCTGACCGGTGAATTCAGCCTGGAAAGGGTGGGCCGCTCGGGTGCACGCTTTGACCCGGAGAAGGCAAAATGGATCAATCACCGCTATATGCAGCTGCAGCCCCTGGAGAAGGTGGCCGTTGATTTTAAAAAGCTGCTGGCTGAAAAGGGATATGATATTGACCTGGAGAGGGTCACCCCCCTGGTGGAGATGACCCGTGAGAGGGTTAACTTTATCCATGAGCTATGGGATCAGACGGACTTTTTCTTTGAAGCGCCTGTATCATATGATAAGCCTGCAGTGAAGAAGAGGTGGAAGGAAAGCTCGCCGGCTGTCATCAGGGAGCTGAGGTCAGTGCTTGAAAAAGCAGAGCCTTTTACGTCCGGGGAGACAGAGAGGCTGGTAAAAGAGTGGATACAGGAAAAGGATTACGGCATGGGGGCGGCGATGAATGCTTTCAGGCTGGTGATAGTGGGCGGATTGCGTGGTCCGCACCTGTTTGATATAATAGCATGGCTGGGCAGGGAGGAGACTCTGAAAAGGATAGACAGGGGACTGGAAATGCTGGCTTAAAAAAAGGAGAGATGAAAGGTCCGGGTAAATATGATTATATAAACATTCATGACCATGGTGCTGCTCCGGCAGCCGGGATCTTTACGGTAGATAATATAATGGTTCATGAGGACCGTTACCCGGAGGTGCTTGATGGTATAGCCTACAGCTGCGGTATCCATCCCTGGTATATCGATGAAGGGGCGCTTGAGGCACAGCTTTCAGAGCTGAGACGCATTGCTTCAATGGATAATGTGATAGCCCTGGGCGAGGCCGGCTTTGACAGGGTGCGTGGTGCTGAGGCCAGCCTGCAGAATAAAGCCTTTGCCGGGCAGGCGGAGTTATCGGAGGAATTGGGAAAGCCGCTTTTTATACATTGTGTAAAGGGATGGGATGAGCTGCTGAGAAGCCATAAGGAGATAAGTCCGCGGATGAGATGGATAATACACGGGTTCAGGGGCAGGCCGGAGCTGGCGGCCCAGCTGCTGGACAAGGGTTTTTATCTTTCGCCATGGGTGGAGTGGGCCATAAGACCTGTTTCAAAGGAAACGCTCCGTTCGATACCCCGTGATCGTTTATTCCTCGAAACCGATGGTTTTGATATAGGTATTGAGCCGGTGTATGAGATGGTGGCAGCCCACCTGGGTATGGATATGGAAAGGCTGAAAGAGCAGCTGTGGAATAATTTCAATGATTTATTCGCACTTAACGGAAGCTAGACTAATATGTGGCAGTCGCGTACGGAATTATTACTGGGCAGGGAGAGTATAGAGAAGCTGGCATCTTCAAAGGTGCTTATTGTGGGCCTTGGCGGTGTGGGTGCCTTTGCCGCGGAGATGATATGCCGGGCAGGGGTTGGGCATATGACCATTGTTGACGGCGACAGGATTAACGAGACCAATATCAACAGGCAGCTGCCTGCCCTTAACAGCACTGCCGGCAGGTATAAGACAGAAGTAATGGCAGAGAGGCTGCTGGATATCAATCCAGGTCTCGACCTTACCACCATCAGCGAGTTTATCAGGGATGGGCGTATGGAGGAGATACTGGACCGGGGTTATGACTATGTGGTGGATGCCATCGACACACTGTCGCCCAAGATATACCTTATCTACCACTCCATGCAGAAAGGCATCCCTGTTGTCAGCTCCATGGGTGCCGGCGGCAAGCTTGATCCCACAGCCATAATGGTAAGCGACATATCAGGATCATATAACTGCAAGCTGGCACGCATACTGAGGAAGCGATTGCATAAGCTGGGAGTGCACAGCGGCTTTACCGCCGTGTTTTCTCCCGAGGCGGTAAACGCTGAGAGTGTTGAGCTGACACCCGGCGAACAGAATAAGGCCTCCAACGTGGGCACGGTATCATATATGCCCCCTGCCTTCGGCTGTGCCTGTGCCTCCGTGGTTATTCGGGGGTTGACAGGCTCCTCCTTACTTTGATCTTACGGCTGGTGTTCCTCTTTCTGTGTTTGGAAAGATGTATCTTCTTTGGCCGTCATCAGCTTATAGAATACCGGCACCACAATAAGGGTGAGCAGTGTTGACACCAGCAGCCCACCTGTTATGGTCCAGCCCAGCGGTGCCCACAGTGTGCCTCCCTGCAGTGTAAGGGGCAGCAGGCCTCCTATGGTGGTAAAGGCAGTGAGCACTATAGGTGTGAGCCTTGTCTCTGATGCTGTCTGCAGTGCCTCGTTAAGCGTTTTGCCGTTTTTGCGGAGCCTGTTGATATAGTCGACCAGTATAATGGAGTTATTGACCACTATACCCATAAGGCTTGTCAGTCCTACAAAGGCAGTGAAGGAGAAGGTGTATCCTGTTATAAGCAGCGCCCATACCATCCCCGTGGCAGCGAAGGGTATGGCCATAAAGATAATAAGCGGCTGCCTGAAGGAGCGGAACTGCAGGACCAGTATAGCGAATATTGATAATATTGCTATGATAACGGCATTGAGCATGCCTGCAAAAGACTCGTTCCTGCCCTCCAGCTCACCGGCTATCTTATATGAATAGCCCTCCGGGAAAGGGTACCCGTCCAGCATTACCTTCACCGGCTCCATTATGTCATCGAGTGAACTACTGCTTTCAATATCGGCCAGTATCTCCGCCGTACGCTCCGTATTATACCTTTTTATTGTGCTCGGTGCCTGCCTGAACCTGGTATTTACAAGCTGGCGTATGGGTATAAGTCTGCCCGACAGCGAGGCTACATATACCTTGTCGAGGTCACCGGGACTGAAATCATCTGTTTCATCCATCCTCAGTACCATGCGCGACTCTTCGCCGGAGGCATCCCTGAAATCGGAGACAGCCAGTCCGGCCACAGCCGTACGTATGGTACGGTCAATCTCTATAACCGGCACCCCCAGCATATTGGCCTTGTCGCGGTTAATATCAAACAGCAGCTCGGTGCTTGTCTTGATAAAAAGGTTTTCCAGGTTGATGACCCCGGGCTGGCGAGCAATAAACTCTTCTATATCAGTGGATATATCTTTCAGTATATCGTTATTATCGCCGGTAAGGAAGACCTGTATGGGAGCATCGAAAGGGGGACCCTGTTCAAATTCCTTTACCCTGATGCGAGCACCGGGATAATCATCGAAGCTGTTACGCAGCTGTTCTAGGAGATCCCTGAAATCATCCGGATCATATTCATACAGCTCAACATATATATCAGCCAGTCGCAGGTTAAAACGCTGGGGGAAGACATTGTAATATATCTGGGGGTTGCCGTGACCCACATTGACGGCGTAATATTTAACCGCGGCGGTGGTGTCAAGCACGCCGGAGACGAAGCGTGCAGCCTTATCCGTTCTGCTGATACCTGAACCTTCGGGCATTGATACCTGCACCATAAGGTTTGACTGTTCGGCCCTGGGGAAGAAGCTTATGCCCACGAACCTGAACATCCATGCCGACAATGCCAGGATGATAAGGCTTACCGACACTATAAGCCATGGCTTGCGCAGTGACCAGGCGAGGCTGTGGCGGAAAGGGTGTTCAATAAACCACTGCAGCATTTTTCTTGTTCCTTTAAGCTTCTGCTTGGTGAGGTCCTTTTCCCTGAACAGCCTGCTGGTGATAACAGGAGTGAGGGTGAGCGCTATAAGGAGGGATGCCAGCAGTGTTACCATGATGGTTACCGGCAGCGATTCGATAAAGGCCCCTGCCTTATCGGGCATGGTGGCTATGGGGATAAAAGCCAGGATGGTGGTAAGGGTGGCTGTTATCACGGGCCAGCCTATCTCCGAGGCTGCCAGTATGGATGCTTCTTTTTTCTTATACCCCCTTACCACAAAGCGGTTTATATTTTCCACCATAACGATGGAGTTATCAACCAGGAGTCCAAGTGCCACCACCAGGGCAGCAATGGATATCTGCTGCAGTCCGTAGCCCATATTGTCAACCACACCTATGGCAATGACGAGGGACAGTGGTATGGCTGTGGCCACCACCAGTGATTCCCTTATGCCCAGGGACATGAATATGACTATGCCCACCAGCAGTATACCCTGCAGCAGGTTCATAAGGAAGCTGTTGATGCGGTCTTTGACCCTTGCACCCTGGTCGAACACTATCTCTGCTCCGGTACCTTCAGGCAGCTCTTTGTTAAACTCATCAATTACAGGTATTATCTCCTGCCTTGTTTTAAGCACATTGAGGCCTTCTTTCTGCTTTACGGTGATAAATAAAGCATCAGAGGCCCCAGAGCGTATGCCGGTGGACATGTCACCTCCATACCTTGCATAATACTTAAGGTTCTCATAGTCATATTCTACCGTGGCTATATTCTCAAGGTATATCAGTTTGCCCTGGTGTGAATTAACGACTGTCTTGCGTATCTCTTCAAGGTTTTTATATGAACCTGATGATGTGACGCTGAGGTTCATATCACCTATCTCCAGGTCTCCGCCCGGTATGCTGGCATTATTGCTCTTTATGGCTTTCTCCACCATCCCGAGGGAGGTATTAACCCGGGCCATCTTCTCAAAATCAAGATCAATATGTATCTCCTTTTCAGGCAGTGCATAAATATCCACTGCCCTGATGCTATTGTTCTTCTCGAGCCTGTCCTTCAATTTCTCCGCCTGGTATTCCAGGCTGGCATATCCTGCTGTGTCGGAGACAAGGGCCAGCTGGAGCATGGCTAT
>JBKHBA010000154.1:0-6426 GCA_046542595.1 Bacteroidales bacterium
GGCTGTGCTCTGAGTAAAGCAGTTTCTCCGCTTTTTCTCCCATGTTTTTCCAATCGCGGGCTGTTTTTGACCTGATATATTTTGCAGCATCATCAATATCCTCATATATATATCCTGTCACGTTATTTTTCACCAGGTCATTTTCGGCTCCGTCAGCACCCCGGCAAATCACGGGTACCCCGAATGCCATTGACTGGTTTATCGATAGTCCGCCCAGACCCGGCAGTACGGAGAATGAAGCCAGTCCGTAATAAGGTGCCAGCTGGTCTGCTTTCTTATAGCCAACGAAGATGTGGTTCACATCACTGAATTCCTTTTCGAGCTTCTGCCTGTATGCCGGTTTCCCGTCACCCACAATTATCAGGAAGTATTTTTCACCCAATACCCTCATCAGCCCGGCCAGTGATTCTATATTTTTATTGTCTGCCAGGGCACCGACGAATACCAGGTAAGTGTATTCACCGTTCCGGTCCTGCTCAAATTCCTCCGGAAGATTGCCCGGGTACCGCAACCTTATTTCTTTAATCTTCCTTGTGTCAACGGTATTATTAAGGACAATTATTTTCTCCTCCCTGACGCCGAGGGATTTAAAGTACTCCCTGCTTTGCGAATGGTATCCGTATACCAGTGATGCTTTCCTTAGCAGGAGCTTATAAAAACCCATATAAATTTTTCTTTTCAGCGAATCACCAAAGTCAGCATAACCCTTTCCCAGGTCCCAGATGATATACCTCCTGTTAAACAGAAGGCTGTACATCAATACCTGCAGGTTATTGACGGTATTCTGTCCTCCCTCACTTATTATTACACGCGGCTTATGACGTATAAGGTTAAAGAACAGGAAGGGGAACAAAACGTAACTGTTTCCTATATGGATGGCAGGAGTTTTAAGAATAAAATCTCTGGAGGCAGCATCATCATGTACCTTTACTTTTCCCCTTGACACAATAGAATTTACAAGCCTGAAATTAAGCTCCCGGTCAGACAGGTACTCAAAAAATCCTTCCCTGAAATTATAATAGAACCGCTGAACAATGAAAATATCTGTAGCCATAGATTTAAAATAATTTTTTAAAAGACTTATCACCTTCGTTATCAATAGCCCTCGGGCCTGTAATTAAACAGACCGGTCAGTCCACCTATCCCTTCAGATATGGTTAATATGCCCCAGTACCTTTGTTTAATAGGCAGGGGCACCATCAGCAGGCCGGCGGAGCCGCTGAGTATATAGAAAACGCTTACCATAAATTTGTATACCATTTTCCCATATTTCTTCTCTATCCTCATTTTATATATGAAATTAGTGGCCCCCCTGTTCGTTCTTTTTATGAGCCATGGCAGGTTTGTACGGTCATATGGTACCAGTTCATAAACCATTGCTTTATTAGTCCAGTACAGTGATGCGCCTTTTTCATACATCTGCATTCCAAAATAGGCATCTTCAGAGCCTGTAAAGTTGAACCTTTCATCAAAGCGTATTTTAAGCTCTTTCAGTGTTTCTGTCTTTACAGCCAGGTTATTTGTAGCCACTGCTTTTATCTTCTCGTTGTTTTTATAATCCTTTCTCTTAAACCAGTACCTGATACTCCCGGGTATGCCTTCTTCAAATACAGGTATTACCGGTCCGCGTGCCATATCGGCATTATTTGTTTCGATAGTTATCATCATTTCACTGATCCAGTCAGGATGGGGGTATTCATCATCATCGATAAATAGAATATAATCAGCATTTTCATCCATTGCCCTCCCCACCAGCTCATTCCTGACATTGGACAGCCCTTTTACGGGATAGCTGTGATACCTGATCTCAAAGGGGTTTGCCACGCTGCCTGCGGTGAATCCGGCTACAGTATCCCTGGCTGATGCCTCCGGGTCATTATCGACAATAATCAGCACAATACTGCTTATAGTGCTTTTATCGACATTGCATTGAAGCAGGTGATTAAGCAGGTTCTCCAGCATTGCCGGTCTTTTATAGGTGGGTATGCATACTGCCAGTTTATTCATCGTTCTTTTAAGCTTGAGTCCATAATTTACCGGTACTATTTCTTAGTCTCTCCTGTAAAATTCATCCTTCGATCCAAAAAAGATAAATGCAAATCCTCCCATGGCATTTGAGATTTTTATCAGGCCCTTAAGCTTATCTTCGCCGGCAAAAAAATAAAATGGTGCCAGCAGCAACAAGCCATTAAAAAACCTCAGTACCAGCCGCGGAAAAGACTTCCACTTTGAATAGTTTTCATTTTCAAGTGTTTTCACATAAACATTGGTATTGGAAATCCTGAAGGAGCGTCTCCTGACATAGTCTGTTCCGGTCCTTGATTCTGGAACCAGCTCATAAGCTTTTGCTTTTTGGTTACAGACTATGGTGCCGCCCCTGCTGGTAATATTATAAGTCATAAACCGGTCTTCAGCACCGGTGAAGTTCAGCCTGAGATCGAAGGGACCGTCTATCCTGTCGAGCCAGCTTTTCTTTATCATCAGGCTGTTTGTAAAGGCTGTTCTGGTCTTTTCTCCGTAGCCGAATGCCTTCGGCGTATGAAATTTACGTATCCAGGGAGGAACATCCCTGCTGAAAAGAGGTGGATTTGAGCCCCACACACCATCAGCATCAAACTCCCTGCGGCAGCTCACCAATTCAGTCAGCCATTTCTTATCCACCACCTGGTCATCATCCACAAAACAGCAGTAATCACAGTCGCCCGCCTCCCTGACCGACCTGTTACGGGCATTTACCAGTCCGGGTTCAGGCTCCAGGTAATAACTGACTGCCAGCTTATTTCTTTTTTTAAACTCATTGATCACTGATTCTGAGCTGTTGATCTTATCGTTCTCGACAACAACAACATCCATGGATACTCCTTCCGGAACCTCAACTTCCTCAAGGCTCTGAAGAAGTTTTACAATGCCTTCCTGTCTTTTCCTGGTACATACACAAATGGCTATTCTTTCCATCAGGTTATGGGTTTATACTACTGTTTATATAGTATTAACCTGATTATTACCTGATTGTTCATTAGCTTCATCTTTTGATATGTCAATAAGATAAAGCACAAGTGCTTCGACGGCAAAAACACCCGCCCTGTATATTTCCATTGTGGTAAAAGAAACCAGTATGAGGTATATAAAATAAAAATTAAGGTATGAATATTCAGGCTTTAATTTGATAAATGCTGCTTTCAGGGCATACCACAGCATACCTATCACTGCCAGTGCACCTACCACGAAATAAAAGCCCAGTATGCCAAGGTCAACCCAGTATAATCCATATTGCTCCTGGAAGAAGCGCATCTTCTGTTTGTAGCTGTTCTCACCTGCAGGAAAACCACCACCCGTAAGGTAATAAAGACCCTTATCCATATAGCTGTTCTTAAAGAAATCGAGCTGCTTTAAGCGTATATATTCATCACCCTGGTCTATCTGCTCGGTGGTAGTATAGATCATATTCTTGATAATGGCCGAGGTACTCCTCGACTGTGCCATTCCGGCAATCAATACTATGGCCAGTATTACTGTCAGCAGGTGATTCTTTGAATACCTGGCCAGCTTTATATACATAACTATGGTAAGCACTACGGTCATGATGGTGAGTGTGCGGAAGCCTCCCTTGAGAAGGATGATAAAGAAAAAGCCAGGTAATATTATACTTGTCCATTGCTGTTTCATCATATACCTGTTCAGGAGCATGAAATATGCAAGCACAAGGAACCCGTTACCAATAATTCTCAGGCGTATGGTACCCCTGTCCACCTTCATCTGGCTCTCCACTATCTCCAGCGGGTAAACATAGAACTGGACCAGGTAAAGCACCGAATACATCAGTGCAAAAATTATTATCACATTTTCAAGGTATTTACGTTCTATTTTGAGCTGGTGCAGGCTGAAATAAAAAAGTATAAAATAGAAGCTTCCAAAGATAAAGAATGTATCTATTATCCTTTGCCCGTGGTACAGGTATGCTGCTATAATATTAACCATGATACCGGCAAAAAAGACAATAATGGCATTTCTGAACCTCAATCTTTCCTTTCCCAGGGTGGTAATAAAGGCAAAGCCCATTATCATAAGGGAAACAGCGTCTGTAATATAGTGGAACTGCCGGGGCAGGAAGGAGAGTCCCCAGAAATGTATTGAACAAAGAAGAAGAAGGATAAATAATAATTTTTTCATTCCACCCGGGGTTTTAGATTTAATATCCTTTTCATCATTGTCTCATATTCCTGCTGCCTGCTTTTACTGAATCTCCGGCAGGCATCATGGTCAAATCCCGTAATGCGGTCAACGACATATCCCGGATCCGGCATTTTATATGTCCTGCTCAGTATACCGCTGCGGTTCTGCAAAAGACCGGCATCAGCCAGGATATCATATATCTTGCTTGACCTGCCCACTACATGGACTTTAAAACGCACAATACCATATGAATCAAAGGTATAGAAAGGAACATCGTTATGTATTGCAACCACCACGGGATGCATATTCTCTCCAATATACCCTGCCGAATGCTTTATTATGGCATACCACACTTCAGGATCAATGGGCAGCTCAATTGATTTGCTGAAGTTATGCTCAAATTTAATCCCATCAGGCATGGCCAGTGCAACACATTCCAGGTTGTTCTTTGCTGCCACAGCCTTCAGCCTGTCCATCCACTCCCCGGATATGCATCTTTTTGTCCTGAAGCTCACCAGCAGGTAATTATCAGGCAGGTCAAACCTGCGGCGTATATCCTGTTTCCCTAACTGATCATCCACATTACTGTTATAGGCAAACACGGGATCAGGTGTTTTCTCCGGTTCAATGTCACCATAGCTCAGGTAGCGTATCATATCCCTGGTCCATTCATCCCTTACTGTGATCATGCTGAACCGCTTAAGAGCACCGGCCATAGCCTTTCTCAGGTTTCCCCTTATAAGGCCGTACCTGGTATTCTGCGATGAAGCGGACATAATTACAACAGGTATATCTCTTTTAAGAAGGGGTATAAAAGATCCCCAGAAAGGATTGGGATAGAGGACATCGCTGCCTGGTTTTTTTCTAAGTACAGGTCCCCGTTTTGACATTGTTAAACGGGAAAGCATGGTGGAATGCTGGAGCACAGCATCGCTGCCTGTGATGACAAACCCGATATCATACTTCTCAATAATATCAGCCACCTCACCGGCTGTCCTGCAAATACCGGTCAGAACAAATTTATGCTTTGCAAAGTCCCTATGTGCATCAGCCTGCTTTTCTGGTATGCTCTTATCGTATCTCAGCTCAAGATCTTCCGGCACCCAGTTTATAACTACAGGCTCATGACCCTTCTTCCTCAGGTATGAAAAAGTTGAGTATAGCTGCAGGCTGGCACCGAAGTTATATACAGAGTGATATGTTAAAAGACCGATTTTCATAATATTTCTGTTTTTATCATCTCCCGGGAAGAATCATTTTCTTTATCCTTCTCAATGCCCGTATATATCTTTTGCCATAATAAGCCGAGCGGTATTTCTTTTTAAGGGGCAGCATCTCCCTGAAAAATATCTCCAGATTATCGCCGGCGATAGCTTTATAGGCTGATAAATGGCTTTGCCCGGATATCTTTTCCCTCAGCCTGTATATATTCTTCCTTTTCCTGTCTATTACAAATTCACCCGCTTTCACTCTTTTTGGGGGATGCCAGCTGCCTGATTCTTCGCGCCTGCTTAACCTGTAGGACAGCCCTTCCCGCCTGTGCCTGAATCCACCTTCCTGTGACACCCTTACATCCTCAGCACTTACACTGTCCATCTTAATATTTCCCTTTTGTATATGTTGTTTGAACAGGGCGGCAATATCATTGTTCCGTAATACCACGATGGAGGTACCCCGCGGATCATTAACGTATCTCTTCAGCCATGCATCACCAATACTTATATCAGCTGTTTCACCAACCACATCATCACAGTAATCACATGCGCCGGGTTTGAAATAGCCTGACCCCCAGTCTGTTCCGAATATATGGGCCGCATCCCTGTATCTCTCTTTATCGTCACGGGCCGACCATACCTGGTAGATCTTATGGCTTGCAGGCCTGTCTGTATATTTCCTCCTGAAGTCAATAGCCACCAGTTCATCCGGTTTTACACCCAGCTGCCATGCAATTATTTTGGAATGATTTGCACTTTTCATACCACCGCATATCACGCCTATAGTATATTTTATCCTTTCAGCCAGCACTTTCTCCTTCCTGCTCAGCAACCTTATGGCCTTAATAAAACAAGGCACACCGGTGATGGCATATCTCCCTTCGGTCTCCCTGATCTTTTTTATCACCTCTGCAAGTGTGACAGGGTAATAGGATGACCTTGATCCTTTTATCACCTCATCCTTATCTGATATGAACTTATAATCGAAAAGGGCTTCCCCGGGTATGCCTGAATCGTTTGGATAAACCTGCACAAGGTA
>JBKHBA010000155.1:0-6400 GCA_046542595.1 Bacteroidales bacterium
AATCATCTTTTTTATGGCTTTAACCACATTGTCAGCCCCTTCGGCTATTTCGGCTATGTCGGAGTCGAGCATATAGCAGGGGTTGGTGACTATCCTGTTATTCTCATCTATAACGACCTCACCCGGACCCGTCACTTCATGCACCGCACCCAGCTTTTCTATATCTGCTGCGGTATCCTTGTTATTGCCTATGGTAAGGCGGGGATTATCGAAAATACCGGCCAGCAGCACGGGTGAGATACACAATGCGCCTATAGGCTTGCCTGCCATATGTGTGGAACGTATGGCTCCCTCTACATACCTGTCAATAGAAAAATCAGTGCCGTCAATGGCATAGGTACAAAGGTTTTTTGCCACACCAAAACCGCCCGGAAGAATGAGTGCATCATAAGCCTCATGGCTGTATTTCTTAAGAGCTTTGATATCCCCCCTGGCTATGCGGGCCGATTCAATAAGTACATTTCTCTTCTCATCCATCTCTTCGCCGGTAAGATGGTTGATAACATGATGCTGGTCAACATCAGGGGCAAAAATATCATAAGTGCCGCCGTTCCTTGCAATGGCCAGCATGGTCATTGTCGATTCATGTATCTCCGCACCGTCAAAGGCACCGCATCCTGATAGTATTATTGCGAATTTCATATAACTTTAGGTTTTAATTTTTGACATAAGAACAGAGATAAAAATAAAAAGATAATGACAGAGGTGCAAGGGTTTGTGCCTTAAAAAGGAGTAAAATGATAAAGAATAAACCGCGGCTGGATCCTGGCATTATAATTGAATTTGTGAAAGAAAGATATGGCATGGCTGCCGGCTGCAGAGAGCTTGACGGTGAAAGGGACCAGAATTTCCTGCTGAATGCTGAGGATGGTTCTGAATATGTACTTAAGGTAATTAACCCCGGTGAGGATGATGCATTTATCAAAGCCCGCAATGAGGTCCTTGATCATCTGGCCGGCAGGGTGTCCTTTTGTCCCGTAGTAATAAAGGACAGTACAGGCTCGGGTATCACTGAGCTTGAAGTTGCTGATAAGGGGAGTTACAGGGTGTTAATACTTAGTTATATAAAGGGAAAGACGCTTGGCTCTGTTAAGTACCGCGCACCCGGACTCCTGGATGACCTGGGCAGTAAGCTGGGGATGATGGATAAGGCGCTTGCCGGCTTTTATGATGATGCTTTCAATCGCGGGTTTAAATGGGATCTTGCCCTGTATGAAGAGGTGGTAAGCGAATATTATGACATGGTCAGTGATGACAGGTTCAGGTCTTTTATTGACAGGACAACAGGGGAGTACCGCAGTATTGTGAAACCGGTGTTGCCCGGACTGCGCCGTAGCGTAATACACAATGATATCAATGATTATAATATAATAGTTGATACCTCAACAGACCGGTACCGGAAAGACCCCGTTGTTAAGGGTTTTATTGACTTCGGGGATATGGTTTACAGTTATACCGCTGCCAATGTTGCTGTTGCCATGGCTTATATTATGCCGGGTAAGGATGAGCCGCTGAGGGCTGCCTCTCAGATGCTGGGAGCTTATAATAAGGCCTTCAGACTGGAGGATAAGGAGTTAAGGCTAATCTTTATAATGGCAAAAATGAGGCTCTGCCTGAGTATATGTATGGCTGCAGGCCAGCAGAAAGAGAGGCCCGGCGACAGTTACCTGGCAATAAGCCAGAAGCCCATCAGGGATATCATTCCTGATCTTGAAAAAATCCATCCCCTGTTTGCTGAAACGGTGTTCAGGAAGGCATGTGGCAGGGATGCTGTCCCTGCCATCAAAGAACTGACAGGGGCAATGGAAAAAGCCGGAAAAGAAGCATTCCCTGTGCTTGGAGTGAAGCCTGATAGGGATAACTGCCTGGTACTGGACCTGGGTGTGGGCAGTGATATGGTGGAGGGAGAGGAAGAGATGAACTCGGCAGCAGAGCTGGGGGCAAGGATAGATTCCAGGTTAAGGGACAGCGGCAAAAGAATAGGGATAGGCCGTTTTGCTGAACCAAGGGTCTTATACTCATCACCTGTCTTCCAGGACAGGCAGTTTACTTACGGGCAGGACAGGACTGTACATCTTGGTATTGACCTGTTTGTTCCGGCCGGGACACAGCTGTATGCACCTCTTGACGGTACAGTGCATCTGTTTGAATATAATGCTGGTAAACTGGATTACGGCCATATGATAATTCTGAGGCATGATACACTGGCAGGTGAATTTTACACACTGTACGGTCACCTTGCGGGCAGCTCTTTTGAGGGACTGGAAGAGGGGCTGCAGATACAAAAGGGTGAAGCCTTTGCCATGGCAGGCAGTCCGGATGAGAACGGAGGCTGGAGCCCGCACCTCCATTTTCAGATAATTACTGATATGATGGGCTACGGCAATGCTTTCCCCGGGGTATGTAAGCCATGGGAGAGTGAGTCCTGGCAGCAGCTGTCGCCTCACCCCAATATTCTGCTTAATATCCCGGAAGCCTGCTTCCCGCAAAAGGAGGCAGGCAGGGAGGAGACATACCTGAAGCGAAAGAAATATTTTGCAGATAACCTGGGACTAAGCTATAAAAAACCTCTGAAGATAGTAAGGGGATGGAAGCAGTTCCTTTTTGATGACGAGGGACAGAAATATCTTGATGTCTATAACAATGTTCCTCATATAGGCCATTCACACCCTGAGGTGGCTGAAGCGGTGTACAGGCAGATGAAGATGCTCAATACCAATACAAGGTACCTGGGCGACCGGCTTAATGAGTATGCAGAGATGCTGCTTGGCACCTTTCAGAAACCACTGGAGAAATGTTTTTTTCTCAACTCGGCAAGCGAGGCCAATGAGCTGGCGCTGCGACTGGCACATAGCTACACGGGCATGAAGGACGTCATTGTGCTTGAAGGAGCATATCACGGCAATACCAGTACGCTTATTGACATATCGCCCTATAAGCATGAGGGTCCGGGTGGCAAAGGGGCACCGCCCTGGGTGCATACTGCAACGGTACCCGATGGTTACAGGGGCAGGTATAAATACGGCAGCAAGGATGCCGGCATGAGATATGCCGGCTGTGTGGGTGATATAGCAGACAGGCTGGCAGGGGAAGGTAATCCGCCCGCTGCTTTTATTGCCGAGACATGTCCCAGTGTGGGGGGACAGATAATATTTCCGGCAGGCTACCTCAGGAAGGTATATGAATATATGCACAGGCACGGGGCAGTATGTATAGCTGACGAGGTGCAGACAGGCTATGGCAGGATGGGTAGCTCCTTCTATGCTTTTGAAGACCAGGGTGTGACACCCGATATAGTGGTGCTGGGAAAGCCCATAGGTAACGGTCACCCCCTGGCAGCCGTTATTACCACGGCTGAGATAGCGGCAGCATTCAATAATGGTATGGAGTTTTTCAGCACCTTTGGCGGAAATACCGTATCGGCAGCAGCAGGCAGAAAGGTGCTGGAGATAGTTTTACGCGATAATTATATGGAGCATGCCGCTGCAACAGGCTCTTATCTTATGCAGCTGCTGCAGCCCCTGAAAGAGAAATATCCGCTGGTGGGTGATATACGTGGATCGGGGTTGTTCCTGGGTATTGAACTGGTGAGGGACAGGCAGACGCTGGAGCCTGCAACTGAGGAGGCATCGTATATTAAGGAGAGGATGAGGGATATGAAGATACTGATAGGAACGGACGGTCCGTATAATAACGTCCTTAAAATACGGCCGCCCATGCCTTTCAGTGTTGATGATGCTGATATACTGGCAGACAGGCTGACGCAGGTCTTTGAAGATAATCCGTACTCATCGTAGAGGTAATATCATTTTTTAATTCAGGGCTTATGAAAAGGATGTTTATAGCCATTGAGATACAGGAAAACAAAGCCCTGGCTGAGCTTATTGCTTCATATAGATCAGCCCTGGCAGGTGAAAAGATAAGGTGGGTTAATCCTTCCGGCATGCATCTCACACTTGCTTTCCTGGGTGATATTGATAAGCAGCAGCAGGAGGAAGCCGCAAAGGTGCTGAGGGAGACAGCTCACGGTTTTGAGCCTTTCACCATAGAATTTACCGGTGCAGGACTGTTCAGGGATCTGAGGCGGCCCCGGGTATTGTGGCTGGGGATAGAGGCAGGGGATACCCTCTACAGGATGAGGTCAGTGCTCTGCCACAGGCTTAAGGAAGAGAGATTGCTTGATGAGGAGAAAGCTTTCAGACCACATCTTACGCTGGGCAGGATGAAACGTATAGAGAACAGGGAGCGGCTGTCAGATTTATTATCTGAGGTGCGCGGCCATAAACTGCCACCGCAGCATGTAAAAGAGGTAATACTGTACGAGAGCATACTCAGGGAAGGGAGTCCGCCTGTTTACCGGCGGGTGGAAGAAGCTGAACTCAGATACCACTCCCCCTGAAGACAATAATAGAGGTGTAAATAATGATTTTGAAATCTACGTATAATGACATATTATCAAGGTATAAAAGATCATAATCCAGTCTCTCTATCATCCCGTCTGTATCTGAGGCATAACCAAACTTAACCTGTCCCCATGAGGTTATACCCGGCTTTATCCTGAGCAGCAGCTTATAGCGAGGTGCTTCAGCTATTATCTTTTCAAGGTAACAGGCCCTTTCGGGACGCGGACCCACAATAGACATTTCGCCTTTCAGCACATTGATAAAATTGGGTATCTCGTCAAGACGGTGCCTGCGCATGAACCTGCCGATACGTGTTATGCGTGGGTCGTCATGTGACGACAGCATGGGGCCGTCCTTTTCTGCATCGGCATGCATGGACCTGAATTTATACAGCATAAAAGGTTTACCGTGCTGCCCTATCCTTTCCTGTTTATATATAACGGAACCCCTGCCGGATAGCCTTATCATCACTGCCAGCACAGCAGAGAGCGGCAGCAGGATGATAAAAGCGGACAATGACAGGATATAATCCGATAATTGCTTGATATTCCTTTGCCAGGCCGGCATGGGATCAGGGTTGAGAAGGATCAGGGGTGTGCCGAATATGGCGCTGGTCTTTATCCTGCCAAGCAGTATATCATGCATCCCCGGTATGGCTTTGATAATAATATTATGGTTATTGAGTACATTCAGTATGCGTCCTATAATATTATTCTCGCCGGGCTCAATGGCTATGATCACTTCTTCGGCCCCGGTCTCCTTCACAATGCTGTTGAGTTCTTCCAGCCTGCCCAGCCGGGGCAGGTAACTGTCAAGCTCGCAGGCAGCGGGATCGCTGACAGTGACATAACCCACGAACCTGTTGCCTGCTGACTTCTTCTGGTTTATTATCTTCTGGTATATACTGGTGGCCCTCCCGTTACATCCGATTATTATGGTGTTGAAACCGAGTGTTCCGTTATGCACCCTGTGCACCGTTGAGCTAGTTATTATAAAACGGGGTATATAGCTGAGGATAAACTGCAGGGAGAACAGTGCTGCAAAAGAAAGGTAGTAGTTTGTGTACCGGCTTATCACATCATCCAGTATAAGGGCGAAAAAGAGTATGACAGTGCCCAGCAGGGTGATAGAGAATGTCTGGCCGAGATCCGTTAATCGTGATTTTCGCTGAGGGTGGGTGTAAAAGCCGGAGATATAATGGAGGATAAACCAGAAGACGGGTATGCTTACCAGGCCCAGATAAAACCTGTTGTCGGGTGTCACCGGCAACTCCGGGCCAAACAGCTTTTTCTCAATCACTATCTTCCTGAAAAAGAAGAAAGCAGACCAGGCCATTGCCGAGGTGATAAGATCAGATACGATATAGGCAATCCTGAGAGTCTGTTTTTTCATTAGGGGCGGTGAATGCTTGTAAAATAAAAACCATCAAATATCATAAATATTATTTAACAAAGTAATTAATTTAAAATTATTCGGCAGCCTGCTTCTTACTTATGGCAGAACGGCTTCTTTTATTATTTTTGTTGTATAATAATGTATTACTATGACATCAGAAAAGGATTCATTCCTGGCAACAAGGAAAAGGCAGAAATTGGTTGACAGCCTGAGAAAAAAAGGTATAGAGGACGAAAATGTACTGGAGGCAATAAACAGGGTGCCCCGGCATGCCTTTATGGATAATGCCTTTTTGCACCATGCATACCAGGATAAGGCCTTCCCCATTTCCAGCGGACAAACCATATCACAGCCCTATACAGTGGCTTTTCAGACTCAGCTGCTGAATATACAAAAGCGCAACAAGGTGCTGGAGATAGGTACCGGCTCGGGTTACCAGGCCGCCATACTGGCTGAGATGGGTGCAAGGGTTTATACCATAGAGAGGTATAAGAATCTGTATAACAGGGCCCAGAAGATATTGACGAGCCTGGGGTATGATATACATTTTTTCTACGGCGACGGCCACAAGGGTAAGCCGCAGTATGGTCCGTATGATGCCA
>JBKHBA010000156.1:0-6376 GCA_046542595.1 Bacteroidales bacterium
TCACATTAAGAGTATGATTGGTCTTTAATGGTAAGTTCCATGTGGTCAATTAAATAAATAAAACATAATCACGTGAAAAAATTACTTCTTTTTATCCTTGCAGTTATCCCTGTATTACCGGCAGAAGCACAAAGCCTGAAAGAGAGTGCCATTGATGCCGTTTATTACCGTTCAATAGGTCCAACCCGGCAGGGAGGCAGGTATGTTGACTTTGCTGTTGTTGATAAAAATCCAACAACATTTTATGCAGCACTGGCCACGGGCGGATTGTGGTTTACCGAAGATAACGGTATAACCTTCGATATTTTGTTCGAAGATGAAGGTGCCATAAGCATAGGCGATATTGCAGTTGACCAGAACAATCCTGACATTGTATGGGTAGGCACCGGTGAAGCCAATAACAGCCGTACTGCTTATTATGGCGACGGTATATACCGTTCGGATGACAGGGGTGAGACATGGAAAAATATGGGCTTGCCAGAATCCGGACATATAGGCCGTATAATTATCCATCCTGACGATTCTGATATTGTATGGGTGGCTGCCCTGGGACATCTGTATTCAGAGAATGAGGAGCGGGGTGTCTATAAGACAACAAACGGTGGTAAGAGCTGGAAGAAGGTGCTTGATATTGTTGATTACGGTAAGCATATAGGTGTTGTTGACCTTGCAATTGATCCCACCGACCCTTCTGTCTTATATGCAGCAGCCTATGATAAGGTAAGGCGGCCCTGGACCTTTAATGCCGGCGGACCGGGCAGCGGTATTTATAAGACTGAAGACGGGGGAGGTTCGTGGACGGAGCTGGCGGGCGGACTTCCATCCGGTATGCTTGGCAGGATAGGCATTGCCGTTTCACCATCCAATCCCGAAACAGTGTATGCCAATATTGAGAATAATAATATCGAAGGAGTATCTGATGATGAGAGGTACAGGCAGCTTCTGAACGGTATACCTCCTGAAGGCAAAGAGAAAGGTGACGAGGTTTACCGCTCTGATGACAAAGGCCGCACATGGCGCAAGGTTAGTCCCGATGGCGAAGATGTGGGTGGGGGACCGGCATATTACTATCAGCAGATGGCCATAAATCCTCTTGATCCGGACCATGTTTATGTGCTGGGTGTAAGGATGTGGGAGACCGTTAACGGGGGAAAGGAATGGCGGAGGCCCTTTAATTTTGGAGGTGATAACCATGCCATGTGGATAGACCCGGAAGACCCTGAACATATAATGCTGGGCTATGACCATGGCATGGGCATAAGCTATGATGGCGGCGATAACTGGTATCATCCTGATTTTAAGGATGTGGGACAGTTCGTGGCTGTGGGTTATGATATGGCATACCCCTATAATGTGTACGGTGGAATGCAGGATAACGGATCGGTACGCGGACCCTCAACAAAGAAGGATGGCAGCCCGGTTAAGCTTGAGGACTGGCAGAGTGTGGGGGGAGGAGACGGAATGTATAATGAGGTGGACCCGGATAATAACAGGTACCTGTATAATGAATCACAATTCGGACCAATAAGGAGACTGGACCTTGTTACAGGTGAGTCACAAGGTATCAGGTATAGTGATATGGACCGCTGGGCATGGAATGCACCAATAGTAATATCACCACATAACAGCCGGGTAATATACCATGCGGGCAATAAGGTGGTAAGATCAGCTAACAGGGGTGAGTCCTGGGAGCTGATAAGCCCTGATCTGACAACTAACGATAAGGCAAAAATACAGGGCACCGGTAATATACAGTATTGTACCATTGTGACTATGGATGAGTCGCCGGTGAGAGAGGGACTGCTGTGGGCAGGTACCGATGACGGTAAGGTATGGGTGACAAAAGACGGGGGAGAGGAATGGAATGATGTTACGGATAATATACCCGGGCACCCGGGCTACTGGGTAAGCAGGGTGGAACCATCAGCCCTGGATGCCGCTACGGCCTATGTAACTGTAACGGGTTACAGGCAGGATGATTTCAGGCCTTTTGTATG
This sequence comes from Bacteroidales bacterium, assembly GCA_046542595.1. Taxonomy (GTDB): domain Bacteria; phylum Bacteroidota; class Bacteroidia; order Bacteroidales; family VadinHA17; genus UBA9300. The sequence continues at coordinate 1,998 of JBKHBA010000156.1, forward strand.
GAAAACCTTTGACTACGGTGAATCATGGGAAGCAATAAGTGATGGTTTGCCGGATGAGCCACTGTGTGTAATAAGAGAACATCCTGATAATCCTGAGCTGCTGTTTGCCGGCTCAACAAAGGCTGTCTATGCATCCCTTGATGCGGGCAATACATGGCAGTCACTGCGGAATAACATGCCATACTGCCCGGTTGAGGACCTTAAGATACATCCAAGGGAGAACGATCTGATAGTGGCAACACACGGTCGCAGCATATGGATAGCCGATATATCATTTTTATCGCAGCTGGATGATAATAACATGTCTTCATCACTGATGCTCTTTAAACCTGGTACAAGCCATATGTGGGTTGAAGGCCTCAGCTCACACAGTGCATATAGTAATTTTGAGGGTGAGAGTGAAGAGCCGGGCTTACCTGTATATTATTACACTGACGGCTCAGAGAAGGATCCTGAGATACAGATTGTTGATGGTGAAAGGGTGATATTCAATAAAAAGGTGAAAGCGGAACCCGGACTGCATAAATTTATATGGAGGCACACAAAGATAGTGCGTCAGCGTACGGACAAAGAGAAAGAGCAGATGCAGCAGATGATGGAAAGGTACAGGGCTTATGGTTACAACGAGGAGGACCTTATACGGCGCTTTGGCAGCCTTGATCATGTTATGGGCAGTGTGAGTCCGGGTAACTATAAGATCAGGTTGCTGGGAGGCGATAGTGTGACAGAGCATGATATCACCGTGATGAAGGATCACTGGTATTGATATCAAAGGTGACGGTTCTCATTCTTTCTGCATGCTTTTCAAAGTTTTCGACAAGCCTGAACTGGGCGCGCGACCTGATGATATTATGATCTTTTTTACGGACCTTGTAATATATATCGCCCTCAATATAGTCCGTAAGGAACCTCAGTCCCATTATAAAGGCCATAAGCGATGGTGCTGACGGCAGCGTTTCCAGTTCGGTTTTGGTGATAACATTATTCATCTGCCCCAGGTAGCCCCTTGTAAAGGATTCGTACATTTCCATGTTAATGCGGATACGCGCCAGGTCTTCTTCATCTTCTGCAGCCATATTGGCCACAGTGCGTATTGAATCGCCAAAGTCATAATGTATATATCCCGGCATAACGGTGTCAAGGTCTATCATACACAGTGCCCTGTCATCTTTGTCAAGCAGTATATTATTGAACTTGGTGTCATTATGGGTGATCCTCATGGGTATGTAGCCCTCATGTCCCAGTCGCTTAATCATCTTCATATCTTCCTGCCTGGAGAGCACAAAATCTATCCCGTCCCTTACTTTCTTAACCCTGCCCGCAGGGTCTTGCTCGAGGGCACTGTGAAACTTCTCCAGCCTTTTTTCAATATCATGAAAAAAGGGTATTGTCTCGTTCAGTGCAGGTGAGGGCAGGTCTGACAGCATAGACTGGAACCGTCCTGTTGCTTTGCCCCCTTCAAAGGCCTGGTCTGTATTAAGCACCACATCGTAGCTGCGGTGGTCGGGGATAAAGACATACATCCTCCAGTTATCATTATTATCATCCCTCAGCCATGTATTGCCTTCCCTTGTTTTTATTAGGGTCAGGCATTTTCTTTCAGGTTCAGGCTCACCCTCTGCCAGCAGCCTGTTTCTTATATGCTCAGTTACCCTGTAAATATTTTCCTGCAGTCCGGGTATATCACGGAACACCCTGTTATTGAGCTTCTGCAGTATATAATCATTATATCCTTCTGCCGTTTCTATTTTGTATGTATCATGTATATGGCCTGTTCCGAAGTCCTTTCCGGCCAGGAAAGGAGCGTCAGTGCTGAAGCGGTCATATATTTTTTTAAGCCACCGGCTCTCTGGCATAGCTGTTTTATTTATCAGCATTGAGTTTATCAAAAGCCCTGAAAAGGAATATTGTGCCTGCTACGGCTACCAGTCCCAGCAGCACCCCCAGTGCGGGTTTGGCATATACAAAACCGCCGATAGAGAACAGCGCGCTGTAGATCGATACCGCGCCAATAAAGACGCATAATACCTGCAGTGGCATCTCCCATGTGCGCCCCGAGTCGCGGTCGTCTATAATAATATCATCTTCCAGCCGTGCCTCTTCCACCACCTTTCTCCATCCCGGTCCGCCCGGCCTTGTTATGCGGTAAAACTTCCTCAGTGTCTCCTTGCTCTCAGGGGCTGTAAGGAACGTTGTTGCCAGCCATACTACCGTGGTAATGAGAACGGCTATAAGTAGTTTGGATGTGAAGCCGTCGAGTACCCAGAACTGTATGGCGCTGTCTGATACGAAAAAAACGAGTACAACCGCTGATAATGTGGCCGCTATCATGGCTGCTATCTCTGTCCAGGCATTGATTCTCCACCAGAACCAGCGCAGCAGGTAGATGGCTCCCGTACCTGCCCCGGAGAGCAGCAGCACATCAAAGGCCTGGGTGGCATTATTGAGGAAGAAAAGGGCCATAAGGCCTGCTATCACCATAAGTGATACCGTTGTTATCCTGCCCACTTTAACAAGCTCTTTTTCCGGTGCTTCCGGTTTTACAAAGCGCCGGTAGAAGTCATTTACAACATATGATGAACCCCAGTTAAGGTGTGTGCCTATTGTTGACATATATGCGGCTATGATGGATGCTGTTACCAGTCCCAGCCAGCCCGGACCCAGCTTGGAGAGCATTACAGGGTATGCAATATCATCCTTGAGGTATGTGTCCGAAATATCAGGGAACTGTTCATGAATACTCTGCAGGTCAGGATAAATGACCATGGATGCCAGGGCCACTATTATCCATGGCCATGGTCGCAGTGCATAATGAGCGAAGTTAAAAAGCAGTGTGGCACCTATGGCGTTCTTTTCATTTTTGGCAGATAGCATGCGCTGTGCTATATAGCCACCGCCGCCCGGTTCGGCCCCGGGGTACCATACGGCCCACCACTGCACTGCTACGGGTATAAGCAGCAGGGTAACCCACACGGATGGATTGCTGAAGTCGGGCAGTACCTTTATCTTTTCCTGCAGGGCAGGGTTGGACAGCAGGTTCTGCAGCCCGTTGACCTCGGGCTGGCGTACAGCAACAACAGCTGCCAGCACCGCCCCGAACATGGCAATACTGTACTGGAAGAAGTCAGCCCATATAACCCCTTTCAGCCCGCCCAGGGAGGCATATATCATAACTACCACCGAGCCTCCCACCACAGCCTGCCACGGCTTGATGCCGAGCATGACCCCGCCTATCTTAATGGCTGCCAGGGTAACGGTACCCATGATGAGAGTGTTGAAAAGCACACCCAGGTAGAGGGCACGGAAACCCCTCAGGAAGGCTGCCGCCTTACCGCTGTACCTGAGCTCATAATATTCCAGGTCGGTCATGATATTCGACCTTCTCCATAGCTTGGCGTAGATAAAGACAGTTACCATGCCGGTAATGAGAAAAGCCCACCATGCCCAGTTCTTGGCCACACCGTCTTCGCGCACCATGCCTGTTACCAGGTTGGGGGTGTCGGCCGAGAAGGTGCAGGCAACCATTGATATGCCAAGAAGCCACCAGGGCATGCCGCGTCCACCCAGGAAAAATTCGGTGGTATCCTTTCCCGCCGTCCTGGATGCAACCCACCCTATCCCGATAACGATAAGGAAGAATGTGCCCACTATCATCCAGTCAATAGTCTGTAACAATTATTTCAGGTTTAGGTTATACAATCTAATTTTTTCTCAAAGAACCAAAACTAAGATTTTTTTATTATTTGTGCCAGTTAATGCAGATATTATGTTTGCCCGGCTTAAAGATTAGCGGATATAAATTACCTTAATATAAAAATTTAATCATTTTTTAACCTTGTGGATGATAATGTCCGGTATCTTTGCATTCTATAATTAATAATTAAGAAAAAATGAGCCACAGTCAGATAATTGAGAAAATACGAAATAAGAAAGCCATCATATCGGATATGGACGGTGTTATCTACCACGGCAACAGATTGCTGCCGGGGGTAGGCGAGTTTGTGGAGTGGCTTAAAAAGGAAAAAAAGAAATTTCTCTTCCTTACCAACTCAAGTGAGCGTACACCTACTGAGCTGAAAGAGAAGCTGGGCAGGCTGGGTGTTGATGTGCCAAAGAATGTTTTTTATACCAGTGCCCTTGCCACCGCGCAGTTTCTGTCATCGCAGAAGCCCGGGGGCACGGCTTATATTATAGGGGAGGCCGGACTGATCAATGCCATGTACAATGTGGGTTATACCATGAATAATGTAAACCCGGATTATGTTGTGGTGGGTGAGACCGCCTCATACAGTTTCGAGAAGATAGAGAGAGCCATCAACCTGGTATTAAATGGGGCCAAGCTTATCGGTACCAACCCTGATATGACCGGTCCGGCCGAA
>JBKHBA010000157.1:0-6325 GCA_046542595.1 Bacteroidales bacterium
TTATATTTATCTGCAAGGTATTTCTTTACCCTGCCGGAAAGTGTTTCATCACCGGTGTTATCGCCCTGTACCAGCTCCCCTGCATTCTTATTAACAGCTATTATATGGTTGTCTTCATAAAGAATTTTCATCACTGGCATATCAATACTGTTCTTTTTCATTGGGGAAGTCTTTTGACCTCACATCTTTAATATAGTTCTGTACAGCTCCATTGATTTCCTGGTAAAGGTTATGATATCTCCTGAGGAACCTTGGTGAAAATTCCTGGTTTATTCCAAGCATATCATGAATGACCAGTACCTGCCCGTCCACCCTATTCCCGGCACCTATCCCAATGGCCGGAACAGATAATGAGGCCGCTACCTCACCGGCAAGGGTGGCCGGTATCTTTTCCAGTACAATAGCGAATACACCTTTCTCCTCGAGCAACAGTGCATCCTCACGCAATCGCCCGGCTTCTTCTTCTTCTTTTGCCCTGACCACATAGGTGCCAAACTTGTGTATGGACTGTGGTGTTAATCCCAGATGTCCCATAACAGGTATGCCTGCAGATAATATCCTTTCCACTGATTCTGCTATCTCACGGCCTCCTTCCAGCTTAACAGCATGGGCACCTGTTTCTTTCATTATACGTATAGCTGAAGAAAGAGCTTCCCTGGAATTGCCCTGGTAGGTTCCGAAAGGCATATCAACAACTACCAGTGACCTGCCGGCACCGCGAACAACTGAAGAAGCGTGATAGATCATGTTGTCAAGTGTAATCGGCAAGGTGGTTTCAAAACCTGCCATTACATTGGAAGCAGAATCTCCGACAAGTATAACATCTATACCGGCCTGGTCAATTATGGAAGCCATTGAATAATCATATGCTGTCAGCATAGCTATTTTTTCACCTTTGAGCTTCATTTCCGATAGAACATGGGTTGTAACCCTTTTAACCGTATTATGAATGGACATATTCCCTTTAATTATGATTAGACAAGGTAAAGCTACAAATTTGTTTAATATAAAGGGATCGTATTATTCTATATAAATGTTTTTACTGCCTTTTTGTCATTATGGCATTTATTTCAGACAGGCGGATGCGAATTAAAATGTCATATTTGCGTAAATAGTGATAAAAAAACCGATGGCATAATCATTGCTCCCCAGAAAGCAGTAATCAGAAAACAAAAAATACATTATAAAATGGGAAAAATTATTGGTATAGACCTAGGAACAACTAATTCATGCGTGTCAGTAATGGAAGGCAATGAGCCTGTAGTAATTCCTAATAGCGAGGGGAAAAGAACTACCCCTTCTATTGTGGCTTTTATTGAGAACGGTGAGCGTAAAATAGGCGATCCGGCAAAGCGCCAGGCCATTACTAACGCAGACAAAACTGTTTATTCAATAAAAAGGTTTATGGGTGAATCTTACGATAATGTAAGTAAGGAAATTTCACGCATGCCTTATAAAGTGGTTAAAGGAGATAATAATACTCCCAGGGTTCAGATTGATGACCGCAAATACTCGCCCCAGGAGATCTCAGCCATGATACTTCAGAAGATGAAAAAGACAGCCGAGGATTACCTGGGACAGGAAGTAACAGATGCTGTAATTACAGTGCCTGCATATTTCAATGACTCTCAGCGCCAGGCAACAAAAGAAGCCGGAGAGATAGCAGGTTTAACCGTTAAACGTATAATAAACGAACCAACGGCAGCATCCCTTGCTTACGGACTGGATAAGAAAAGCGAAGATATGAAGGTGGCTGTTTTCGACCTTGGTGGCGGTACCTTTGACATATCAATACTTGAACTGGGCGATGGCGTATTTGAAGTAAAATCAACAAATGGTGATACTCACCTGGGTGGTGATGATTTCGATGAGCTGATTATCGACTGGTTGGCTGAAGAATTCAAAAAAGATGAAGGCATAGACCTTAAAAAGGATGCTATGGCTCTTCAGAGGCTGAAAGAAGCAGCTGAGAAGGCAAAAATAGAACTTTCAAGTTCTACCAGCACAGAGATCAACCTGCCTTATATTATGCCTGTTGACGGTATACCAAAGCACCTTGTTAAAACCCTTACCAGGTCTCATTTCGAGAAACTGACAGACTCACTTATTCAGGCCGTTATAGAACCCTGTAAGGTAGCATTAAAGGAGGCAGGACTGAAAGCTTCCGATATTAATGAAGTATTGCTGGTAGGAGGATCAACCCGTATACCCGCAATACAGGAGGTGGTACAAAAATTCTTTGGCAGGGCTCCTTCAAAAGGTGTTAATCCTGACGAGGTAGTGGCAATAGGAGCAGCCATACAGGGTGGTGTACTCACCGGTGAAGTAAAGGATGTATTGCTCCTTGATATAACTCCCTTATCATTAGGTATTGAAACAATGGGTGGAGTTATGACCAAGCTAATAGAGGCAAATACAACCATACCCACCAAGAAAAAGGAGACATTTACCACAGCGGCTGACAATCAGCCCTCGGTTGAGATACATGTGCTACAGGGTGAGAGGCCTATGGCTGCAGGTAATAAAACAATTGGAAGGTTCCATCTTGACGGAATTCCTCCTGCTCCCAGGGGGGTGCCACAGATAGAAGTGACCTTTGATATCGACGCTAACGGTATACTTAACGTGTCTGCAAAAGACAAGGGTACCGGCAAAGAGCAAAGTATCAGGATTGAGGCATCATCCGGTCTCAGCGAGGAAGAAATAAACAAGATGCGTGATGAAGCTAAAGCCAACGAGGAAGAAGACAGGAAGGCTAAAGAAAAAGTTGACAAGATCAATTCAGCTGACAGCATGATATTCCAGACTGAAAAACAACTTAAGGAATATGGAGATAAACTGCCGGCAGATAAAAAAGCTCCAATAGAAAAGGCTCTGTCTGACCTGAAAGAGGCACACAAAAACCAGGATGTGGAAGCCATTGACAAAGCTCTTAATGAGCTGAACACACAATGGCAGGCAGCCTCAGAGGATATTTATAAATCTGCACAGGAAGGCGGGCAACAACAGGGAGCCCCTGGTCAGGAAGGAAAGCAGACCGGAGAAGACAGCGGAAAAGGAGATGATGATGAAGTTACTGATGTTGATTTCGAAGAAGTGAAATAATAAGATCTCCTGATATAATATTTATAAAAACACTCTGATTTTTTCAGGGTGTTTTTTATTTTTACCCCTTAAAACAATTACCATGAGCTGTCAGCTAAAACATATTTTAACGCTCCTGATCCTTCTTTTATCATTTAATGCAGCACAGTCGCAGAAAGATATCAACCAGACCGGTGAGAAGGGTTTAAAACAGGGGCGCTGGATAAAAAAATATCCGGACGGACAGCTTATGTACGAAGCATGGTTCAAAGACGGTAAGCCCACAGGCGAATTTAAACGGTACGATGAGGATGGCAATCTGTCATCCCTGCTCAATTATATCGCCGGCAGTGATTCTGTCAAAGCCTCCATATATCACCCTAACGGGTATATAGCAGCCAGGGGAGTTTATTATAAACAGAAGAAAACAGGAGAATGGCACTATTTCTCTGAATATATTGAAAACCATATGCTGTTGAAATGCAGCTATAATGATAATAAAATTGACGGGCTAAGCATTAAATATCACTGGAACGGGCAGATTGCTGAAGAACTGAACTATGATAACGGCATTAAGTCAGGTAGATGGAAACAATATTTTGATGACGGCACTCTATGTCTGAAGGCATACTATGCCAGTGGCAAACTGGACGGTGAATTCCTTTCATGGCATCCTAACGGAAAAAAAGAGATTACCGGACAATATGATATGGACATAAGGACAGGTATATGGCATATATATAATAATGATGGCAGCCTCAGGAAAGAGATTAAATATAAAAACGGTATACCGGAAAACAGGTCCGAGTTAATAAAAGAAGAAACTGAATACCTTGACAGGCTTGAGAAAGAAGGAGGTAAAATCAGTGATCCGGAAAAAACAGGAATAGTAAGATGATTATACCAGGGGCGAAATAATTAATTATTTTTATATAACCCATGAATGAGCAACCCGGAGGATTATAGTAATGAGAGATATTCACTAAGCGAACTTCAGAAGCTTATTAAACAATCACTCGAAGATAAGCTTAAGAGTTTTTACTGGGTAAGTGCTGAAATATCAGAGCTTAAGATAAATTACTCGGGACATTGCTACCTGGAACTTGTCGAAAAGAACAGGCAGGAAGATATTAAATCAAGAGCAAGGGCAATAATGTGGTCTGGAAAAGCAAGGCTTCTGCTCCCCTATTTTGAAAATATTGCCGGTCAGCCACTTCAAGAAGATATCAAGGTACTTGTAAGGGTTAAGATTGATTATCATGAGCTTTATGGACTGAGCCTGGTAATAAATGATATTGACCCTGCCTATACGGTTGGTGAAATAGCCGTTAAAAGAAAACAAATCATTAAAAGGCTTGAATCAGAAGGTGTTATTGATCTTAACAGGGAACTGTCAATGCCGCTGCTACCGGCAAATATTGCTGTAATATCCTCGGAGCAGGCAGCAGGCTACGAAGATTTCACTGATGAACTGCTGGGGAATGAACATGGATACGGATATAAGACAACATTATTTCGTACCTCAATGCAGGGCAAGGAAACTGAAGCTTCAGTAATTAAGTCAATAAATAAAATTTATGAGCGAATATCCGATTTTGATATTGTGGTAATAGTAAGAGGAGGCGGATCACAGTCAGATCTGAGCTGGTTTGATAATTATAATATTGCTTACCTCATAACCCAGATGCCCATACCTGTGCTTACAGGAATTGGACATGAAAAAGATCTTTCTGTAACTGATATTGTTGCTCACCGCTCCTTTAAAACACCAACGGCAGTGGCCGATTATATAATTAATCACAGCCTTAAAACAGAAGAATACCTGCGAGGTATAAGAGAATCAATAATAAACTCAAGCAGGGAGCTTGTAAAAACCAGGCGCCTGTCCATTAACAGGATAAGCGTTAATATGTCACCCCTTGTAAGAGAAGCTCTCAGGCAAAAACACAGATTGCTTAACCGCACAGGCTTACGTCTTACAGGTAGTACACGGTCTTACATATCGGGTAACAGGTCAAAGCTTGAAACAATAAAAACCGGTATAAGAAAAAGGTCATCTGAATTTATTCATAACAGGAGCAGCCGTATAAATGATCTTAACAGAAGTATCAGTCCGGCTTGCAGCAGATTCACAAAACAAAAACATGCAGTTCTGGTCAACTTATCCAGATCAATTGATTACCTTAGTCCAGCAAGGGTGCTGGAACGGGGATATTCAATAACCCTTTTTAATGATAAAGCTGTAAAATCAGCGGATAAACTGAAAGCCGGCTCCAGGATTAAAACTATATTAAACAAAGGGATAATAGACAGCGAAATTTTCGATTTGAAGAAACCTGGTAAATGAGAGAGGGGAAAATATTTCTGATTACCCTGATATTGATTGTTCAGGGCAGCTGGTCATCCGGCCAGCCTGCATCCTTTCCGCAGTGTTATAAATATCATTATAGTGATAACCTCAATAATAAATTGTTTCAGGATCTGTATGCAGATGCAAGAGCCTATGTTACCAATGCTGATATTGACAGCCTGGAATACACTTTTATCCAGATGAAAAGCCTTTCTCCTAGTTACCACCCACTTGACGAAGGTCTTCTTGAAGCTCAGGAAGGAGTGATTCATTATTACAGGGGCAATAACAGTAATGCTTTAAGGCATTTCCTGAAGGCACTTTCAATATATTCAGACAGGGAATTTTACTCCGGTGCCAATAGCATGCTCAATAACATTGCTATAATATTTTCCCTGGTGGGCGACCATCATTCGTCGAAGAAATACCTGTTAAGGGCCATTGAAATAAATGAAAGAGAAGGCCTTGATTATTATGCTCTTTTCAGCTATAACCTTGCCGAAGTGGAGCTGATGCTGGGTAATTATGAAGAATCCCTGGACATCCTGAAAGAACTGCTCAGGGATGAGGACATTAGTTTAAACATGATAGCGCCGGTCTCCATTATTGCTTTAATAATAGAAGCATATAATAAACTGGATATGAACGAGGAGGCTGAAAACTGGATTAACAGGGGCTACCTTACAATGGATGAAAACAGCTACACTGATGTGGATAAACTCAACTTCTATACCGCGGTGATGGAGCATCATATAAGAAACGGGGAATACGGGAAAGTTGTGGAAATAGCTGAAAAGAACAATATTGACCAGAGGTATAACCTGCCTGATCAGCAGGATCATCTTGAATATCTGTGCCGGGCATATGCAGAAACAGGCGACTTTAATACAG
>JBKHBA010000158.1:0-6289 GCA_046542595.1 Bacteroidales bacterium
TATCTGGTAATATGTATCCTCTTACTCTTTAATAATAAAAAAGTTACGTTATTCATCCCTTAAGTCTGAATATTGTTAAATGTGCATTGTATAGTCTTATATAAAGCTATTGTAAAGAAAATGTGATCAGATAGTAATCTAAGATAAGATCCGTACTATCATAATCAGCAGGGAGGCCACAGAAAGACACAGTGATTCACAGTGCCCCCTGTGACACATATAATTACACAGATGTTTCGGACATGGCATTACCCATGTCCAAAACAAATATTTTATGACCTCTCCAGGTCAAAACGGTCGAGGTTCATAACCTTGTCCCATGCCTTCACAAAGTCGTTCAGGAATTTCTCCTGCGAATCTTCACTGCCATATACCTCGGCCAGAGCCCTGAGCTCCGAGTTAGAACCAGGTATCAGATCAACCCTTGTACCTGTCCATTTTTTCTCACCTGTCTTGCGGTCACTGCCCTCAAACAGCTCTTCTTCTTCAGAAGTAGCTTTCCAGGTCGTGCCCAGGTCAAGCAGGTTAAGGAAGAAATCATTTGTCAGTGCCTCCTTGCGTTCTGTAAAGACCCCGTGTTCTGAACCATCGTAATTGGCTCCCAGAACACGCATGCCACCTAAGAGCACAGTCATCTCGGGCGGGGTAAGGGTTAGCAGCTGCGACTTATCAACCAGCATTTCCTCCGGTGAGGCTGCATATCCTTTCTGAGCATAATTCCTGAAACCGTCTGCCGGAGGTTCCATATATGCAAAGGACTGCACCTCTGTCTGTTCCTGTGAAGCATCATTGCGTCCGGGCCTGAAAGGCACTTTTATATTATGGCCTGCATTCTTTGCTGCCTTTTCAACAGCTGCACATCCTCCAAGCACTATAAGGTCGGCCAGTGATATCTTCTTATTGCCGGATTGAGTATCATTGAATTCATTTTGTATTCCTTCCAGCTTATCAAGCACCTTTTTCAGCTGTTCAGGATTGTTCACTTCCCAGTCTTTCATTGGTTCCAGCCGTATACGTGCACCGTTGGCACCGCCCCGCTTATCCGATCCGCGGAAGCTTGAAGCCGATGCCCAGGCTGTGGATACCAGCTCTGAGACAGACAGTCCCGAGTTAAGGATCTTATCCTTCAGCCCTGCAATATCTTTATCATCAACCAGCTCATAATCTATTCCGGGTACCGGATCCTGCCATACAAGATCTTCCTCAGGCACCTCAGGTCCAAGGTAGAGTGATTTCGGGCCCATGTCGCGGTGAGTAAGCTTAAACCATGCACGTGCAAAGGCATCGGCAAGCTTATCCGGGTTCTTGTAAAAGTGCCTTGATATTTTTTCATAATCCGGATCCATCTTAAGTGACAGGTCCGTGGTAAGCATCATGGGTGCATGCTTCTTTGAAGGATCATGGGCATCAGGCACTGTACCTGCCCCTGTATCGCCTTTGGGTTTCCACTGGTAAGCTCCGGCGGGACTTTTAGTGAGTTCCCATTCATACTCAAAAAGGTTCTCAAAAAAGTTATTATCCCACTGTGCGGGTGATTTGGTCCATGCTCCCTCAATGCCGCTGGTAATGGTGTGTGCACCCTTACCTGTTCCGTAAGTGTTCTTCCATCCCAGTCCCTGCTCTTCAACGCTTGCTGCTGCAGGCTCCGCACCGAGATGCTTGCCGGCATCAGCGGCACCATGGCATTTGCCAAAGGTATGACCGCCCGCAATCAGTGCCACTGTTTCCTCGTCATTCATTGCCATGCGGGCAAAGGTCTCCCGTATATCCGTGGCTGCTGCAATGGGGTCGGGTTTTCCGTTCGGTCCTTCCGGGTTAACATAAATAAGTCCCATCTGCACTGCAGCCAGGGGGTTCTCCAGGTTCCTGTCGCCCGAGTAACGCTTATCGCCCAGCCATTCGCCTTCAGAGCCCCAGTAGATATCCTTTTCCGGTTCCCATACATCCTCGCGGCCGCCTGCAAAGCCATAGGTTTTAAAGCCCATCGATTCCAGTGCGCAGTTACCTGCCAGTATCATCAGGTCGGCCCATGATATCTTCCTTCCATATTTCTTCTTAACGGGCCAGAGCAGCAAGCGTGCCTTATCGAGGTTGACATTGTCAGGCCAGCTGTTCAGGGGTTCGAAACGCTGCGAGCCCGAACCGCCTCCACCGCGACCGTCATTAACACGGTAGGTGCCTGCACTGTGCCATGCCATACGTATAAAGAAGGGACCGTAATGACCATAGTCGGCCGGCCACCAGTCCTGTGAATCGGTCATCAGCTTAAAAAGGTCATCCTTTACTGCTTTCAGGTCAAGGGTTTTAAACTCCTCAGCATAGTTAAAGTCGCCGTCCATTGGGTCCGATTTTGAAGAGTGCTGCCTTAGTATGTCAAGGTTCAGCTTATTGGGCCACCAGTCTTTGTTGGTAGTGCCGGCACTGCCGCCATGCTTCTGGGCGCCTTTGATATTAGCATCATACACCTTCTTATTTGAGTCTTTGTCTTTTGTCATTATTATTTTGTTTTAGGTTAATACTTAGCTTTTTTTTATTTGAACAATCACCTGATAACATTAATGATTTATAAGCGGTTTTTGTTCAAAACCTGATAAATATAATATCCTGAATACAGGGATATTTCAATAAGCTAAATTTTTAAAACAGCATCCCAACAGTTATCTTATGCAATAATTAAGACATATTATATCTCAGTAACAGAATGAATGGTTTTTCTTTCCTAATTTTGCCCTGTATTCAAAAAAAATCAATTAAGATGGACAACAGGAAGATATTGAATTTCATAAGGGAAATAGAATTGTTTCAGGGCCTGGATGAACAGGAGCTTCAGACCCTTTCCGAAAATATCAAGGAAGATACATACCAGCGTAACGAATTATTGTTTGAAGAAAACGGGGAACGCAAAGACCTGTTCCTTATCTATAAAGGTGAGGTTGAACTGTTCAAGAAGAATATTTACGGCAATGAAAAGCGGCTTTCGTTTTTTACCAGGGGCGACTTCCTTGGTGAGGGAAGCTGGGCCAGTGACAGCAAACATTCCACAAATGCCAGGGCTGTGGAAAAGACACAGATCCTGCTGGTAAAAAAAGAATACTTCCTTGAGCACAGCCTGCCTGCCTTAAAGATAATGTCGAATATTGCCCAGGTTATATCCCGCAGGATGCGCCATGCCAATAACCGGATGGTCAATGTGGCAGCCCAGTATGAGGCAGGCAAAATACGGGAGGAACACGACCTTCTGGGTCACAGGAATGTGCCCAGCCAGGCCTATTACGGCATACAAACAATGAGGGCTATAGAAAATTTCAATATCAGCGGTGTCTCGCTTAATTTCTTCCCTGTGCTGGTAGAGGCGCTGGTGATGGTGAAAAAAGCTGCTGCAAGGACCAACCTAGAATTAGGCCTGCTGGACAGGAAAATTGCAGACGCCATAATAGCTGCATGCACTGACATACAGAATGGCAAGTACCAGTATCATTTCGTTGTGGATATGATACAGGGCGGAGCGGGCACCTCAACCAATATGAATGCCAACGAGGTGATAGCAAACAGGGCCCTTGAGATTATGGGTAAGAAAAAAGGCGAATATGAATATTGCCATCCCAATAATCATGTTAACCTGTCGCAGTCGACCAACGATGCATACCCTACCGCCATAAAAATCGCACTGATAAATAATAATTCAAGCCTGATTGAATCGCTCCGGGAACTTATTCAATCCTTTAAGCAGAAAGGAGATGAATTTATGGATGTTCTTAAAATGGGACGCACGCAGCTGCAGGATGCAGTGCCCATGACCCTGGGACAGAATTTCATGGCCTGGGGCACTACCCTCGAAGAAGAGATACAACGACTGGAGGAAAATGTAAACCTGTTCCTGGAGATCAATATGGGTGCCACCGCCATTGGTACGGGCATTAACTCTGACCCGGACTATGCCGGGAAGGTTGTCCACCATCTCAGGGAGATAACAGGCCTCGATCTGAAGAATGCCGAGAACCTGGTGGAGGCAACACAGGATACCGGGGCATTCGTAATGTATTCATCGGCAATCAAAAGGCTGGCCGTTAAGCTTTCCAAGATATCCAATGACCTGAGGCTTTTATCATCAGGTCCGCGTACCGGCATTAACGAGATTAACCTGCCACCAATGCAGCCCGGCTCATCCATTATGCCCGGTAAGGTAAACCCGGTTATCCCCGAGGTTGTCAACCAGATTGCCTTCAAGGTTATAGGTAACGATCTCACCGTAACCATGGCTGCCGAGGCCGGTCAGCTCGAGCTTAACGTTATGGAGCCGGTGATAGTGCAAAGTATATTCGAGTCCGTTGAGATGCTGAAAAACGGGATGCTGACCTTGAAGCACCGCTGCATTGACGGTATAACAGCCAACAGGGCAAGATGCCTTGAGATGGTGCAGAACAGTATAGGAATAGTAACGGCACTTGTACCCTCGCTCGGATATGAAGTATGTTCCAGCCTGGCGAAAGAGGCACTTGAAACAGATAGCGGTGTATATGAACTGTGCATCAAAAAAGGCCTGCTGTCAAAAGAAGAGCTGGATAAAATCCTGGCCCCTGAAAGAATGATCAAACCACAAAAGATGAGTTAACACTGTTTCAGCATTATTATAGGGAAGCCGGAGAAGAGGCAAGAAATGAAATTGAACAATATTTCAGCTTATTACGTTTTCCATTAAACATATAAGGAATGGAACTTATTGTTATTTGTGTGGCGGCTTTCCTGACAGCCATCCTGACATTTTTTTCCGGATTTGGTCTTGGAACAATCTTAATGCCCGTCTTTGCGATATTTTTCCCGGTAGAAATTGCAATTGCCTTAACAGGAGTAGTCCATTTTTCCAATAACCTGTTTAAAATGACACTCGTTGGGAAAAAAGCAAATAAAGAAGTTTTGCTAAAGTTTGGCATACCAGCCATTCTGGCATCATTTGCAGGGGCATGGCTGTTGCTCAAAATAACAAAGATGCCATCTCTTTTTGAATATCAGTTAGGGGACAAACATTTTGAAGTCACCCCGGTGAAACTAATAATATCCATACTGCTAATTATTTTTTCCCTGCTTGAAATTCTTCCATCAGTTCAGAAAATTCAGTTTGGCAGGAATAAACTTGCACTGGGTGGAGTCCTCAGCGGATTTTTTGGCGGTCTGACCGGTATCCAGGGTGCTGTCAGAAGTGCATTTCTTATTAAGAGCGGACTGACAAAAGAAGCATATATAGCAACAGGCGTAATTATTGCATCACTGGTCGATCTTACCAGGCTCTCGGTCTATGCCTCACGGTTTAAGGAAGCCGGCCTGCATGATCACCTGGCACTGATAATATCTGCAACCCTGGCAGCCATAGCCGGAGCATTTATCGGGAATAAACTCTTGAAAAAAGTGACATTACGTTTCGTCCAGGTATTGGTGGCAATAATGCTGTTTTCCATTGCAATTGTTCTGGGCGCAGGAATAATCTAATATCACAACCATGATAAGATAAACTCATAAGCCCTCTTACCTAAGTCTTCGGCCTGGTAAATATTCTGATAAAAGGGAAAGGTTCTTATTATAGTTTGCTACGGAAAGCAATACATATCTTGAAAATTATTATAATAAAATGTATATTTAAATACAGAAAATGCTTGCAGGGGGTTGAAATTTTAATAAAAAGAGCATGATGAATATAAAACATAAGAGACTTGGAAAGCACGGGGTTCTCGTTAGTAATATCTGCCTTGGAACAATGAATTTTGGCTGGCATACAAGCGAAAAAGATAGCTTCAGAATCATGGATCGCGCTCTGGAATTAGGTATCAATTTTTTCGATACTGCTGATGTCTATGGATGGGGTGAGGAGCATGGGTATACAGAGGAAATAATAGGAAGGTGGTTTGCACAGGGTGGAGGTAGACGAGATGCTGTTGTATTGGCAACCAAAGTATATAGCCCCGTTAACCGTAAAGCAAATCTGCCTGAAGTCAATAGCGATGGACGAAGCCTGAGTGCTTATAAAATAATTAAACATTGTGAGGGTAGCTTAAAACGCTTGCAGACCGATAGGATTGATTTATACCAGATGCATCATATTGACCATGATTGTCCCTGGGATGAGACATGGCAAAGTTTTGATACATTAATAAAGCAGGGGAAAGTGGTATATGTGGGTTCAAGTAATTTCGCGGGATGGGACATTGCCACAGCATGTCAGGAAGCATCTAAACGTGGCCTGATGGGACTGGTAAGTGAGCAGAGTATTTACAATCTCGATAACCGGATGCCTGAA
>JBKHBA010000159.1:0-6256 GCA_046542595.1 Bacteroidales bacterium
CCCGTGTAAAATAGACTGAAGCAAAGCCGGTGAATATACCCAGTATGATATAAAAGGGTACATCGCTGAATACAAATCCCTGTTTAAGACTAAAAGTATAAAGGAAATTCTGACCAAGAAATAAATAAGAGGTCAGTACTGCTGATACACTGGATATAAGCAAGGGTACAATTGAAGCCATTGACAGGTTCAGCATAATTACCTCAAGTGCAAAGACAATAGCTGCAACCGGTGCTTTGAAAATAGCAGCCATAGCAGCCGCACAGGCACAACCAAGCAGGGTCATCACCTGTTTGTAACTGAGCTTCAGTTTTATCCCCAGGTTAGACCCAATAGCTGCACCTGTTGCAACGGTTGGTCCTTCAAGACCCACCGAACCACCAAAACCAACTGTCAGCGCACTGGCTATAACAGAGGAAAACATATTATGCTTTTTTATCTGGCCGCTTGTACGCGAAATGGCAAAGAGAACACCGGGTATGCCGTGACCTATCTCCTGCCTCAGCAGGTATTTTGTAAATAAAACCGTAGCCAGTATACCAGTAACGGGCAAAAAGAGATAAAATATATTATAATGCTCAAGATCAAATCCTTCCGAAAGAATACTCTGGATATAGTGTACAAGAGTCTTGATGATAACAGCCCCAAAACCTGCAGATATACCTATCACCACACTTAGTATGATAATAAAAGTCCGGTCGCTGATATTCCTTTTGCGCCAGCTCAGAAACCTGTCTATTGGCCGCCTTTCTACCATGAATGCAAATATAAAAACAATAACAATCCACAATGCCTGTTTTTTAATTAAGTTTGTATACAAGGATGTATGATGAGAGCTTATATAAATACCATAGTAATTTGTATTTTCCTGACGGGATCAATTTCGCTGCGCGCACAGGACACGGACATTCCGCTTGCACCGGTCCTTGACCTTGTTACAGTGGAGCCTTCAACAGGTCATACAACACTCTTATGGTCAGCCGGCGGATCTCCGGATGTGGCCGGTTATATCATATACCTGTACATTAACCAGGAGGGCTATGCCATAGATACAGTTTACCTGCCTGAGGCAAGGTCATACACCAATACCAAATCAAATGCTGCCTATTATTCTGAAAGTTATGTTATTGCGGCTATTGATTCATCTGACAATATCAGCCCGCTGTCCAACTTTCTAAATACCGTGTACCTGCAGGGTAAGCTTGATACCTGCGGGCATAATATAGATCTTCAATGGAATGGATATATAACTGAAACCCCTTCAGTCAGCGAATACAGGATATATTACTCCAGGAACGGGAGCGAATACAGTCTGGAAGCCATAACTGGAAGCAGTGATACAGCTTACAACAAGGACAATTTCGATTCATATTCAGAATATTGTTTTTATGTTGAAGCGGTATTGCCAGGGGGCCTGTCATCATATTCAAATACCTTCTGCATTCAAACAATGCTGCCAAGGCCGCCCGAATGGATAAATGCCGATTATGCCAGTTATAAGGATGAAGGGGCAGTAAGCCTGTCTTTTACAATTGACCCGGCATCAGAAATAAGAAAATTCAGGATTGAGAGAGCCACCGGTTCATTAAGCGGACTTGAGACTGTTTATGAAGGCAGCCACAGCAACCAACATATTGAATATACTGATAATGATCCTCCGGAAGGAGTAAACTATTACAGGATGTCGGCGCTTAACAGTTGTAATGAACCGGTAATGTATTCAAATTACGCATCTGCCATCGATTTGAATATATCTGAAGAAAACGAACTCATCCGTTTACAATGGACAGGCTATTATAACTGGCTGGGAGGGGTTACTTCATACAGGGTGATGAGGAACAACAGGGGATTCTATGAAGAGATAGCCATACTCGGCAGTGCTGATACAAGCTATACGGATAATATAAGGGACTTCCTTTACGAAACGGATCAGGAAAATATATGCTACAGGATTATTGCTGAGGAAGGATCAAATCCATACATCCCCGGGGCAAGCAGTACATCTGTTACAAGGTGCATCAAGCAACCTGTAAATATACACATGCCAAATGCTTTCACCCCTGACAATAATAACATGAATGATATTTTCATGCCCCTTATCTCCTTCACTCCCCGTGATTACAGGATGATCATAAAAACCAGGACAGGGAAAACTGTTTTCGAAACAGATGATCATCTTCAGGGCTGGGATGGCAGGCATGGAAGTAAAAAGATGCCCCAGGATGTTTATATCTGGTTGCTTAGAGTTGAAACACCCGAAGGTAAAACGATTAGCAAAACAGGCACCGTTACAATAATTTTTAATCAGGACAGCCCTTAAAAGGGTTTAAAATGACTTTAATAATCGCTATATTTGCATTTGGGCGAATGATAAGAGATATGGGGAACAAGAATATTTTCACAGAGGAAGATTTCGCACTGATCAACAAAGAATTCGATGCCTTAAAAAACAATCTACACAGGTGTAATACTCCTGAGTGTATAGACTTGATTACAAGAGCATTTAATCTTGCCAACAAGGCACATATGAAT
The DNA here is from genome assembly GCA_046542595.1 of Bacteroidales bacterium. Lineage (GTDB taxonomy): Bacteria > Bacteroidota > Bacteroidia > Bacteroidales > VadinHA17 > UBA9300. The sequence continues at coordinate 2,533 of JBKHBA010000159.1, forward strand.
ATGCGGAGGCGATCAGGCGAACCGTATATTATACATCCTATTGAAGTTGCCAAGATTGTAAATTCCGAACTTGGCCTGGGTGCCAAAGCTATTGCTTCATCCCTGTTGCATGATGTTGTGGAGGATACCGAGTATACTATTGATGATATAGAAAGACATTTTGGAAAAAAGATTGCATCCATAATTGATGGATTAACAAAGATATCCAGTAATTATGATAACAGGAATACTTCTCAGCAGGCAGAGAATTTCAGAAAGATGCTGCTAACCCTTTCAGATGATATCAGGGTTATATTGATAAAAACAGCTGACCGACTGCATAATATGCGCACCCTTGATTCACTGCCTGAAAGGAAAAAAATGAAGGTTGCAGGAGAAACTATATACTTATATGCCCCACTGGCACACCGTCTGGGCCTTTTTGCCATAAAAACCGAACTGGAGGATCTGAGCCTCAAATACCGTCATCCCAAATTATTTGATGAGATAAGCAGGAAGCTAAAACACAGCGAAAAGAAAAACCAGGCAATGATAAACAGGTTCTCCCTGCCCATTATTGACAGGCTGCAATCTGAGGGACTGGATTTTGATATAACAGGCAGGCCAAAATCCATATATTCGATATGGAAAAAGATGCAGACCAAGAACGTTCCTTTTGAAGAAATATACGATATTCTTGCCGTAAGGATCATATTCGACCCAAAGGAAGGTGTCTCCGAAAAAACAACCTGCTGGAATATTTATTCCATTATCACAGATATTTATATGCCAAAGCCTGACAGGCTTCGCGACTGGGTAAGCAGGCCTAAAGCAAACGGATATGAAGCGCTGCACCTTACGGTAATGGGACCTCATGGCAGGTGGGTGGAAGTGCAGATAAGGAGTACCAGGATGGATGAGTATGCAGAGCGTGGCTACGCAGCACACTGGAAATACAAGGGAGAGAGCTCACCGGAGAGTGAACTGGATAAATGGATAAGGAAGATACGTGAGATGCTTGAGAATCCGAATAGCGATCCCATTGAATTCCTTGATGAATTCAAAATGAACCTTTTCTCATCTGAAATAATGGTTTTCACTCCCAAAGGCAATATTATTACTCTGCCCAAGGGGGCTACTGCCCTGGACTTTGCATACGAAATACATACAGAAGTAGGCAACAGTGCTATAGGTGCTAAAATCAATTATAAACTACAGACCTTAAATACCACGCTTCACAGTGGCGACCAGGTTGAAATTATTACCAGCGACACCGCCAAACCCGCAAATGAATGGCTTGATTATGTTACTGTTGCTAAAGCAAAAGCTGCTATCAAACATGCATTAAGAGCCGAGACAAAATCCTTGATAGACAAGGGGAAAAAGATGCTTGAATCAAGACTGAAAGAACTGAAAATACCACATAACTCAGATGTGTATAAAAAACTGCTTCCCCACTACGAATGTACCAGCAGGGATGACCTTTATTACAAAATAGGAAGTAATGCAATACCTCTTGACAACCTGAAAAAAACACTTAAGAAAAATCCCAGCAGCAGAATAATAAAATACTGGGAGCTTACAATGTCAGGCCTCCAGAAAGAAAACAAAAGCAGTCAGAAACTAAAACCTGATAATATCGATAACAAAACGCCCTACCTTATAAGAGAAAGCGTTGATGAGTCAGGACCATCATATGAAATTGCCAGGTGCTGTAAGCCAATACCAGGTGATGAAGTCATTGGCTATCTCAATCCTGATAACAACAAGATAATTATTCATAAGCCCAAATGCCCGGTAGCCGTCAGACTGATGTCCAGCGAAGGTAACAGGCTTATTGAAGTTAAATGGACCATTCACAAGATGGTATCCTTCCTTTCCCAGATCCACCTGGAAGGAATAGACAGGTTAGGCGTAGTAAATGATATTACTAATATAATATCAGGTGAACTGAGCGTTAATATGCGAAATATCACTATTAATGTCCATGAAGGTAAATTTGAAGGCACCATAGATGTTTATATATACCACAGCAAAGACCTTAACAACTTGATTATGAAGCTGGTAAATATAAAGGGGGTGGACAGGGTCAAAAGAGTGGAGGATTTTAGCTGATCCGGTATCTTAAACGACAGGATAAGATACTTTTTGTGTTCATGAAAAAATGGTTTATTTTAGTTTCCTGATTATTTTAATTTGGTTTAAATATGGTTAATGAAGAAACCAAAAAAACCGTAAAACAGATATTCACAGAATATCTTGAGAAGAAGGGCCACCGTAAAACACCGGAAAGGTTCGCCATTCTGGATGAGATATATTCCAGGTCGGGACATTTTGATATCGAATCTCTTTATATCTTTATGAAAAACAAGAATTACAGGGTAAGCAGGGCTACACTTTATAATACAATAGACCTGCTGCTTGACTGTAACCTTGTAATAAAGCACCAGTTTGGAAAGAATATAGCCCAGTTCGAGAAAGCCTATAATTGCGGACAACATGACCATCTCATTGATACTGTAACAGGTAAGGTTATTGAATTTTGTGATCCACGTATACATGAAATAATCAATACAGCCTGTGAACTGAATAACTTCAGCCCGCTGTATCACTCCCTGTATATTTACGGTGTAAGTAAGAAAACCAAAGAATGATAACTCATTAAGCTGATAGATATTTAGTAACTTTGAAAAGATACAGGCTATTCTGACCTCAGTTCTGATTACCCTGAGTTTAATCAGGTAGCGGTGGTAACAAGCTGGTTTTTTGAGCAATAAATCAAAACATCATGAAGCGCTTACTGTCTGACCCACTACATCTTGGCATTGATATCGGATCCATTTCAGTTAATACCGTTTTAATAAATGATAATGCCGGGATAGTTTATGAAAATTATTCTTATTGCAGGGGCAGACCCTTCATGGTGGTTCTGGAAATATTAAGAAATATTAAAAATGAATACGGTCTGAGCAGTTTCTCCACGGTGTCATTCACCGGTAGCGGTGGCAAACAGGCAAAAGAACTAATGGGAGGAGCATTTGTAAATGAAGTGATTGCACAGTCCGATGCGACCACAGGATTATATGGTAATGTCCGTACAGTAATAGAGATAGGCGGTGAAGACTCAAAACTTATACAACTGGAGCCGGGTGAAAACATAAAAGCTTCACGCCTGTCAGATTTCGCCCTTAACAGCCTTTGTGCTGCAGGCACGGGCTCTTTCCTTGATCAGCAGGCAAAACGTATAGGGGTAAATATAGAAGATGAATTTGGTGCACTTGCCGGGAAATCAGCTTACCCGCCCAGGATTGCCGGTCGCTGCAGTGTCTTTGCAAAAAGTGATATGATACACCTTCAGCAGGTAGCAACACCTTTGCATGATATAGTGGCCGGATTATGTTTTGCAGTGGCAAGAAATTTTAAGGCCACACTGGGACGCGGCCGCAATATCGAAAAGCCGGTATCTTTCCAGGGCGGGGTGGCTGCCAATGCAGGTATGAGAAGAGCTATAAGGGAGGTTTTCAACCTGCATGAAGAAGATCTGATCATCCCTGAATACTATGCTTCCATGGGCGCCATCGGTGCCGTTTTCAATACACTGAGGAATAAAAACACCTGTGAGCCTTACCACGGAGTTACAGCGCTTGAACAATACATTAAATCCGGTAAGGGAAAGACACACCGCCTGAAACCGCTTACCGAATCATCCGCGGTGTATAATAAACAGATCAGGCAATTGCCTCAT